>CAYWPH010000017.1:0-15060 GCA_964460145.1 uncultured Gammaproteobacteria bacterium
GCCATAAAACCGTCGTTATCTGCCATTTGCCATATTACATGCGCACCATACGTGTGTCCTTTTGCTCCTGACAGTACACAGAGCCAAAAAGCTACTCTTTGATAGTATTCATCAAAATTACCCAATATTCCCTCATACCAAGGTTCTAGATTAATTATCATTTTTTGCTGTTCAAAATTGACTTAACCATAAAAGGTATGGAACCCTTTGAATGGCCGGACTGAATACTGTCAATCGACAGCCAATCCGGATTTCTAAATAGTTTTTGGGAGCTTGTTTGTGAATGTATATGCACCGTGAGAAGATGTTCACGGTCCCCTTCTTTAATAAAACGCGCAATTCTCTCCCATTTTCTTAAGCGGCTTTTAAGCAATAGTTTTTTAAAAAATCTTACTCTACTCGGGAAAATATCTACCTCGCCGCACAGACAGAGGACAGCGGGCTTGTTTTTTACCATCATCAAAATTTGTTCCCAAAGCGTCTTTATACGCCTCTCGCCCAAAATGTCAATGTGATGACCCCAACCACCAACAATGCAAGGAACTAGGTTGTTTTCCCAAAGAATATTTAACTTCTTTTCAACCTCCTCAAAATAGGTCTTATCAAGGGGCATATCGTAATTCTGTGTTTCTGGAGGAATACCAACAACTATCTGGATAACGCTAAACCCTTGTTTTGCACGAAGCTTCGCTAGTTTTTCGAAAAGAGGTATAGGGAGACGTGATGTCATTCCATACCACCACGTATCCGCAAGCCAGAAAAAAGGTTTTCCGTCCCGGACCAAATAGCTTCCGTCGGAAGATAAGCTTAGAGAAGTAGGATTTAGGATTTTATCCATAAATTAATAGTAATAGAAAATTATTTAAAACCCAAGAGTTTTACTGAAACGCTTTCGGGTAAATTAACATCTGAGATTTTTATTCTCTCATCTTTTTTTATGTCATACTTTAATTCACAATTAATGGCAAGGCCTACAGGAAGAAGTCCCTCGCTTTTATCAATTGTCTGTATGGTTCCGAAAACTGTATCTCCGCCTATTCCGTCAAGCATCTCGCCCTTTTTTAAATCCCGTTTTGCGATAGCAATGGTTGTGAGCCTTGGAGTATTTGAGTTATTTATTGTCTCTTTTTTTGAGAAAAAGATTTTTGCCAAAGTCTGAACCGCCTCCAAATGACATAGATGATAAGGCTCAAAAAGAACATAATATGGTCCCTCACCAAGCCCCAGGTACTTAAGATATTTTTGCTGGTTTGGGTCCTTATGCCTTCCCACAATAAAAATTCCGGGAAAAAGCGATTTCCCAATAACATAGTCAACTATACCGTTTTCTGGAACTTTCTCCCAGTCAAAATGATCAAGGACTTCTTTTACGTCTGTAACCTCCGGCCCCTTCATTCCATCCTGTATAACATCCATTCCGTAATAATTCCCAACAAGAGTCATTTCAATTGCTTGTTTTGTTCCGTCAGTAAATGAGGTAGTTTGCCTAACTGCAAGCCCTTTATCCTCTGCCCACGGCTTCATTTTCTCTTGAGTCGCGTAAAGATCAAGATAGCGTTTCATATTCCCCGCAAGAAGTATTTCAAACCCCATAAGTTTTGCCTGAGAAATAAGACGGGTTAAGCTTCCCGGCTGGTCTCCGAAAACATCTGTAATAATTAAGCCGTTTTCATCTGCGATCTTTTTAAGCTGCGTCCCTACAGTTGCCTGAAGCTCAGGATTCATTGTGATTAAATGTTTTTTTGATCTAAGAGCCTGGAGCGCCGCCTCCGTACCATAGTCCACTGTCCCTGTTACTTCAAATGCTACGTCTGCCGGATACTTAGAAATAAGCTCTCTTTTATCACTAACTGAAATTATTCCGTTTTCAGTATTTTTTTTAATTTTTTCAATATCGCTCTCAACTACAGCAGGAATTCCACGCTCTTCAAGGTATTTTGCTGAGGCATGCGGCCTTCTTGAAATAAGCAGAGGAACACGGACATTAGGAATACTGCGGAGATTTGATACAAAACCAAACCCCATAAATCCCAACCCAATAACAATAAGATTTATTGGTTTTTTAAGGTCTTTAAAATTATCAAGGATTAAATCGTACATATTTTAATAGTTATTTTTGCTTGCCTAAAATTGGCTTTGTATTTAGATCTTTAATCAGTTCCGGTTTTATCTCATAAATATCCGCAAATGGATAACTATCAACCAGTTTATAATCGCCGTTTTTAAAAGAAACGGTTTTGCTAATAAGTTTAAATGTTAAATCGTTTGTGTCATTCGTACGCATAACTATCCAGCGTGCCCATCTATCAGGGCTGGTTGTAGCAGTGTCCCAGTATGCTCCTGTTCCCTCATGAATAAACTTTTTCATCGGAAGCCCTGAGGAAAAGATTATGGCATCATGACTTGCCGCAGCTATTAAGATAAAACCATCTTTGTCTTTTGTATTTGCAGCTAACCATCCTGAGACTTCGGACACATTTTTTTGAGACGATCCAACTCTGGCATCATCAATTGTAACAGCGTCCCCATTTGCAAATGAAAAGAATAAAACAAACGCCATAAGCCCTACCAATACATACTTAAGCTTATCTGCACGATAAACAAGATAACCTATGAATACAGCAATTGAGGGCATCATCATAATTCCATATCTTGCGTTAAACCAGGTATTTCCGGAAAGCCCCTGGATAAATAGAACAGATTGACCTAAATACAGGGCAAGAATGTTAAAAATTAGAGGAGCAAAAAGAGCACTAGCAGCAATTTTTATAGAGGTTTTTATTTTCTTGTCCGTCCAGAAAACTATCGCACCAATCGCTCCAAGCAGTAAAATAAAAGTGTTGGAGTTATAAGCCAGGGCATAAAGATATATTTTTATTGAAAATAGTAAATTTCCTTTGGTAGCCAAAACTCCTGCGCCTGCCAATTGTTCTTGCTGTACATACGCGGAATAAGGTCCGAAAATAAAGTAAAGCGGGTCTTTAAAAATGAGTAGATTCCACAAAAACCAAAGAGCTATACCAAAACCCGCTAGAGTTGCAAAGAAAAGAACTACTCCCTCAGTTACCTTATAACCTTTATGTCTTATAACTTCTATGCCGATAAGAAGTGTTGAGAAAGCCAAAAGAAACCATCCTTCGTAACGGATTAGGGTTGAAAGCATTATCCAAAAAGCAGCCTGAATTAGGTTTGGGATTGTCCCTTTTTTAAACCAGAGTAAAAGCTGGTAAATTCCTGCCATCATTGTGCCAATTAGTAAAAGTTCTGTCATGGCAGTTGACTGAAGATATAAAATATTTATATTGGCAACAAATACCAAAATTCCAACCAAACGGCCTAAAATCCCAACTCCAATTTCTTTTAAGAAAAAATAAATAAGAAGTGCCGTGGCCACAAAAGATATCATTGATTGCAAAGCGCCGGAAAGGCCACTATGCCACATAAAGTCATTCCAAATAGTTGGAACCATGAGTATGTGTGGAAGAGGAAGCCAAACTGATCCAAGCTGTGCAAAACCGGGCTTTAGTCCTTCTACAACACGCCGTCCTATATCTAAATGAGATCTTGCATCGTTATATGAAAGCCCCAATCCATTTTGATAAAAAATCAAAAATGAAAAGGTAGATATTGCCACCAAAACTAAAAGAATAATCTGAACAATATACTTTTCTAAAAACTTTTGAGTAAAGTTAATAAATCTATTGTTTTGCGAAATATTTATTGACAATTCCCCAGTTCTAAAATTAAACATTGCTTTCTCCTTTTCTAGAAATTAAATAGTAATAAAACATATTTCCGCCAAACACAATAAAGATTGAAGCAGTTAATATTTGGTAAAAATGCAAAGCAGATAAGTAATCAGCTAAATATGTTTGGTAAACAAAAGATTTAGAATTTCCAGCTAATAAGAATTCCCAGTTTCTTGCATAAGTATATTTTTGAACAATTCCGGAGAGTTCCTCAAGACTTAAAACTTGAACTTGAGGAGGTATTGCGCTTGTAGTAATTGCTCCAAGCGTATTAATTGCAATTGAATAAAATACGACTAAAAGAAAGGGTATTAAAAATATTACTTTTCTTTTCCAATAAGTTAAAAGCAGAGCAATAAAAATTGACAAAATCGCATAGCTTGGAATTAAATATCTGGATCCAAAAGCCCAGCCACCCCAAGGATCTCCCCACATAGAATAAAGTAAAATATTAGCTCCAATTATTCCAGCTAAAACAGAGACTATCCTTACTTTCTTTTTAATTGCGAGAAGCATTCCTGCGATTCCAAATATTACTACCGGAGCGTAATAAATTACTCCCCTGTCAGGACTAATGAAATGTATATAAAATCCATTTAAAATTTCCCTGGTCTGGAAAAATCTTATTGCTGATTTTTTTTGTCTTGCAGGATTTAAAAGAGAATCAGCGTTCTTAGGATCTACGCCTTGAGGGGCTGTGGGTTTTCCATACTGATCAATTGCATTTACGCCAGGCACTGTACCTGACAGCTGAAAAGGATTTCCGTAAGAATGGAAATTGAACCACATAAAAAATGCTAATGGGAGAACTACCCCAAGAAAAGAAAAAACGTATAAAGGTTTTATCGTAAGATTTGTTGATTTTTCTTTTCTTGTTACTAATACAAATTTACCAAGCGCAGCAATTCCAATTGGGGCCATTAAAACTAAATTTGGATAATCGACAGGAATTGATGCAGCAAGTAAAAACCAGATTAGCGCTAAGGGAATAAAGCCTTTTCTAGATATTAATAAGAAGAGGGCGAAAAGAATTAAAAAAGTAGAAATATGATGCTGATACAAATTAACACCGTACGCAAATGCAGGCGTTGCAAATATAAAAATTAATGATCCAAGCGTGGCAGCTATCGAATTAGCTCCAAGTCTTATTGCAACACTTCTTAATAGAAAAACATTAACAAGAGCAAATAATGAAATAATACTATATGCTCCAACTTGTCCTATACCTAAAATATTACCAATCCAAAATCCGGGAAGTATTAAAAATGAAACGCCGGGTGCAAATAACGAAACATAATTACCATCTTTAAATCCAAGATCAGGTGTCGCAAAACGGGCAATAGGCAGTGAATAAAAAAATGACTTATTCTCTATCATGGAAAGAGCTAGAGCAAACCTTCCTCTTTCAGGAGAAAGCTCAAAAGGTCCATTCCCTTTCCACTGTGGCTGATTTAGTAAAGAACTCGTTGGGTTTCCTGCAATTCCACGAATACTTAACGCAAGGACCAATGCGCAGAAAAGAAAGAATAAAATTAAAGTAATTTTTTTAAATAATCTACTCATAAGTTTTTAGTTGTATGCGCTATATCCCATTTTGCATTTAAATATTTCTCGGCTTTTACTGCTTTGAAAGAGCAATACTTACTAACAAAGAAAATCAATAAGCTCATAAGTGGATATCTAATAAATTGTAATAAAACGCTTTTAAAGTGTACAGACACTGGGACATACATTTCCTTCTCAACAAGTTCTGGAGAGAAATATTTTTGCATTCGAATACGTACCGCAGCTGCCCTGGTAGTTTGTTTTATTTTGTCTCGGAGAGTTTGAGGCGCTCTAAAATTAACTTGAGCTGAAGGAACAAATTTATATTTAAAATGGTTCGTTATACATACATAATATGAATATACATCATTTGCAATCATATTTTCAGGAATATTCATTTTTTTATATAACTCTTTTCTGTACGCTAGTATTCTTCCGTCAGCAGAAAATACGTTATTCCCACCGTTCATGTTTTTAAGTATGGTCATATAGATTTTAAACGTTACAGAATCCGCTTTTTCAATAAAAGTTATTCCTTCTAAAGGCATAGGGTTTCCTCCGCACATACCAACTTTTGCATTTTTAATTAGCGGTTGAATAATGTCATCAACCACAAACTCATGTGCGAAAACTACATCAGCATCAGATTGTACTAAGAAATCAGTATCTAAATCCTTATAAATTGAATTTAACCATGTGGATTTTCCCCGTCTTTGTTTATGGTTCAACACCTTAATTTTTTTAGATTTTAGACTTTTTATTAACTTTACTGTATCGTCTGTTGATCCATCCGAGTGGATCCAGATCTGTTTTAACATAAATCCTTTTTCTTTCTGCATCAGAACAGATTTTAAGAATTTAACAATATTTTTTTCTTCGTTAAACGCACTTATTGCTACAGTAACTGTGTAAGTTTTTTTAATTTTCATAGTTTATATTTTTTTTGTTGAAATATCTGTATCCCAAAAACGAGTAACATTATCGTACATTCCTTTTTCTTTTATTCTTGTATAAAACATTATTATCCAATAACAGAATGCAACAATTGGATTCTTAAAAAATTCTTTCACAGTCGCGTATATTAATAAGCTCTTGGGAAGTGATTGCGTCTTATTTATGTCAATTTTTAAGTAATGTTTAATCTCCTGTGGAACATATTGATATTTCTTACTCTGTTTTAAATGATCTGATAACTTGCTTGGACTCCTCATTCTATAAATCGCAGATGGGACATAAAGAAATTTACCGCCAGATTTTTGATTTAAGAAATACAGATAAGTATCAGAGTTTAACACTTCTTCTGGAGTCGAAAATTGCTTGGCAAACTCTGTCCTAAAAGCAAGACAGCGTCCTCCGGCTGCAAAATAATTATCTCCATTGTTCCAATTCTTACCGAGAGTATAACTTATCGAAACACCAACTTGAATTATTTTTTCGATTAAGTTAGTAGCTTTTAAAGGAATTACCCTTGCTGCTTCCATAGTAACTTCTGGATTATTCTCAAAACCATACATAATTTCATCAATAGTACTTGATGTAAAGATAATATCGTCTTGCGTTAGGATGATAATATCTGTTTCGCACATGGTAATAATTTGATTAATTCTTGCAACTTGCCCCCCTCGAATTTTATTCTCTACTATTTTTACACCATATTTTTTCAATGGGTTATAAATATGCTTATCAAGCTTTTTTCCATCAACAGATACAATAATTCTGACATCATATACATTTTTAAACTTTGAAATACTTTCAACGGTCTTCACAAGGCTTTCTCCTCCATAGTATGTTGGTATTCCAACTGTAAGTGTTAATTTTTTCATAGGTTAATAAGTAATTCTAATCCTTTTTTTAGATGAGCATGCTGTTTCCCAAACTCCATTTTTGTTTAAATCATCTTTTAATGAAAATTTCCTGATAAATATACCTAGGCTGATTGCGAAAATTGTATACACTGGATCTTTCACTAAAAATTTCATTAAACTTATAATTTTATTTCTAAAAGGTATTGCGTATTCTTTAGCCATTACTTCTTCTCCAAAGTGTTTACGCATTTGTTCTTTGTCTTTGAAAATAGACCTTGTACCTTGTAGCCTTGAATCTCTTAAAGTACTGGCTGTTCTAAATATGAATCTTGTGTTCTTTGCAAGCTTAAATCCTTCTCTATCGTTTAAAACTGCTTTCATATATAAATACCCCTGATCACAAGTTAATGTGCTAGGAAATTCAAGAGACTTAGTAAAAGAACTACGCATACCCGAAATACTTCCATGCAGGTTATATATATGATTACCTCCATCAACACTCGTCGTGGTGTCGTACCATAACTTAAAGGCAGAATTACTAATTTTTTCCATAAATGAATCTGCGTGTGCGGGGATTTGGTATCCTGCGACTACATTTATTTTTTTGTTACTTATAAATTCAAGCATCATTTTCTCTATTTCAATTGATCTTTCTAAGATCATATCGGCATCGATAAGAAAAATAAAATCGCTGTTATTTTTTGTTAGTATTTGATTAAGCCTTGTTGCTTTTCCTGTCCTCTTCCCGTCATTTACAACTTTTATTCTCATGTCTTTTTTAGCGATTGATTTAACTATCTTAAAGGTATTGTCTGTACATCCATCAAGTACAACCAAGATTTTTTCCAAATCAAAAGATTTTCCCCTCTGTTTTAGAACAGATTCGAGCATATTTTTAATATTTGCTTCTTCGTTATGCGCCGGAATGCCAATTGTAACTGTTGGTTTTTTATTTTTCATATTTGATCCTGATAAGATTTTGTAGCTTTCCCACTTTATTTTTAACAGAAAAATAAAATACTAAACTTGATGTAAAGAAAACCGGGAATTGATATGACGATATAGACCCATCAATACTTAGTCTTGGAATTTTATAAAAATCATTCCACTTTTTGATGATTCCAGCATCGGTTGTAAAAGCGGCTTTATAGTTAGCTTTCCTTGCTTCCAGAATAATGTTCTTATCGTAAATACCTTTAGGATAAGAAAAGAAATTAATCGGTCTGCCTAATTTTTCCTCTAAAATTACTTTTGAATTTACAATTTCTTTTTTAAGCTCAGCTTTATCCAGTATGCTTAAGTCTGCATGCGTGGCTGTATGACATCCAATAGTCCATCCTGCTTTCTGCAATTTTTTAATTTCCGCGAAATTAAGCAATTTTTTATTGTTGGCTAATTCTTTTCTGTTTACTCCATAGGGATCTGCAAGCACAAAGATCGTTGCCGGTATTTTATACTTTTTTAAAACTGGCACTACATTTTTAAGCACATCCTGATATCCATCATCAAACGTAAGAGCTATTGATTGCTGCTTTAAAACATATTTTCCTTGAATGTAATCTAATACTTGGTCTAAAGTAATAAAATCAAAATGTCTTTTAAGATACTTTATCTGGTATGCAAAATTCTCGGGTGTTACATCAACAATTGTATTGTCATACGAAATTGAATGATATAGTAGAACTGACACGCTAGGTGATTTAATTCCAAGCAGAGGTTCTAATCTCACCAAAACCAAAGATCCTAACTCTTTTAAATAATAAGATATGTTATGATTCATAAATTTTTAAAATAATTTATTGAGATAGTTCAAATAATAATTTCTACCAGTGTCTGGCTCATAATCGTCGGAGCATCGAATTGCAATATACGTTTGAAGGAAAGTATTAGGTTTTGCTTTAGTGTTCTTGTATATTAAATTAACAAGGCTTTTTAATCTCGTATCCAAAGATAAATAATTGATGTCATAATCGGGAATAGTAAGAATTGCGTGTTCAAAGTCAAAAAGATATGTATCTGATTTACTGATCTTTATATTTTCAGGAGTTAAATCATGATGGGCAAAAGTTAAATCAGACTCTAAAGATAATGGATGAGTCAAGCAGCTTATGAATCCTTTTACAACAGCTTTATAATGTTTTTTGTTTAACATAATCGCAAGAAGCGAAACTACTGGCAACGAATATAAATAAAATTTTAAACTGCGTTTTTTCAATTGTCTTTTTTCTTTTTCTGTCAATAATTTTGTTATCTTATTAAAGATAAGAATCGCTTCGGATATTACTTCTGCCTGTTTTTGTAATGGATACGATGACAACGTTTTTCCGTCGACATATTCATAAATAATCGAGAACGAACGCTTGGTCTCTACATAAGATAAAATTTTTGGCGTTTTGAATTTAGTGCCGTTTTTTAAAGTAATTAATTTTAGCTTCGTATGAATAGCCTTGCTTACAATATACTCGTTTATCAACGAATAATAACTAAAATCTTTTCTTTTTCCTTGCCATGTTTTAACAAAAACTTTTTTACCTTCTCTATCGCTATAGATTGCTATTCCATAGTTGTTGTAGTTATTACTTTTATTAATTTCTGAAACCAGCACATATTGCCCAATACGATTCGGACATTGAAATCTTTTATTTCTGGTCTCTTTGTCTAATAACTTTCTGAGAGCGCAAATGAATAAATTCACAATAGATGGTTGCTTAAGCATGTCTGATTTTACTGTTGGTTTTTTCATTTGCTTTTTCATAATATTATAGGTTGCTAACTATACCATAGTTGCTTACTAAAATCAATGCTATAAGTCTATATTCCAATAATTTATTTTCAACTTTTTTCATAATTATAAAAATGACAGGATTCTACTGATTGCGTACGCTAGCCTGCTTGGTCTAACCTCAGGCTGACTCTCATACGACTGCGAAACAATATTGAAAAAGTTTTTTGAGCTTTTATCCCAGTTGAAATTCTGTGACCAGTTGTAGGCATTATCAGAAAGTTTTTTCCTGTATTTTGCATCAAGAATAAAATCAATCATGGCGTGCGCGAATGCTTCAACATCTCCTACTGGGACAAGTATTCCTGTCCGACCGTTCACTACAGAATCCCTAAGGCCCACAACGTCTGATGCAATAACCGGAGTGCCACTTGCATTTGATTCAATAACGGTTATTCCCCATCCCTCTACCATTGACGGCTGCAAAACAACCCAGCTTTTAGCAAGTAATCTTGCTTTCTGCACGTCACTAACCCGTCCTGCAAAAACAACGCTTTTTTCAAGATCCAACTCTTTGGTAAGTTTTTTAAGATAATTCAAACTCTCTCCATCTCCTATAATAAGAAGAGAAGCCTCTGGATAAGATTTAACAACTTGCTCAAAAGCCCTAATCACAACATCAACATTCTTGTAGGGCTTTAGTCTTCCAACGTAGCTAAACAAAGGACTTTCTGATTTTTCTTCTTTCTTAAATAAAGAGGTTTCAATGCCAGGGTGCACTATTGAAACGTCGCTTTTTTTACCCAGTCCAAGTTTTAAAATGTCACTTTTAGACGACTCAGATACCGTAATAACTTTATTTTTTCTATATACTCTGGTCATAACACTGGCTTCAAGAAACCGGGCAATTACAGATAGAGGAAATCTCAACTGCTGTCTAAATACTTCCTGATGAATGTGGTGTATAAGAAGAAGCACCGGTTTTTTTGAATACAGCGGAGCAAAGAATGGAATACCATTTTCAGAATCTATAATTACGTCATATTTACCTCTAAATCTTAATACGTAATATAAAAACGCCCAGAGATAAACCATATAAAGTCCTCCGCGTCTAACAATATTTACTCCGTCAACTATTTCATTCCTTTGGGAGTGGCTATCGTTACCGCAAAATACCGATACAAAATTTCCCTCTTTTACCCATCTTTTAGCAAGTTCATGGATATAGCTTTCCGCGCCTCCTGCCCACTTATGTCTGGTATCACGCCAATTTAAAATTAGAATTCTGAGTTTATCGTTTTCTATTGGAGTAATGTTTTTTGCGGCCGCAAAGAGTCCAAAGAAATCCGCGACATTGTTTTCAAAAATTTTAATTTTTCCTGAAAATAAGTGCAGAGTAAATATCAAAGGAAGAGAAAGCGCCCATACCCCGCTTGTGACAAAGACAATAGAAGAAAAGCTTTTGTGGAAACTTACTATCAAGACTATCTGTAATAACCCCAGACCTAACATGACAAGGGAGAAAGTGTAGTGTTTTTTAGCAAGGTAATAATCTGTAAAAACACGCGCCAGGGCAAAACACAGCATCCCAAGGGAAACTGGAAGTAGATATGGAACAGCCGGCACTATTTTTTGTCCAAACAAAATAGGCGCAGAAAGCTCACCAAAGATTCCTAAGGTAACAACTGCGGGAATCGTCAGCAAAGAAACTCCGGCTAAGCTAAGGTGTAAAACCCTCCTGGAATCCCTATCTCCGCCTTCATTTCTGCTTACTAAAGGCATAATAAAAGGAGTGGCAAGGGAACCTAAAAAGAAAATCATCTTAGCGGTTAAGGAAGTAAGCGCGTACAGGCCGGCATCTTGAGAATTCAAATAATGTTTTGCCAAAACAACGTCCAAATTTAATAAAATAACTGTGGATAATCCTGAAAGAAAAGCAACTGCTAAAAATCTTGTTGGAAATTTTTTATCTTCCGAGGTAGCGTTTTGATCAGGTTTTCTTTTGCCTAAACGCGCAAAAATCCAGGTTAAAATAAAAGCAGAGAAAATAGAGAGTGGAATTGCAGTATATGCAAAACGTGCATGATCAAACTCAACTAATAAGACTGAAGCTAGGAATTTTAAAACTGGCTCAAAAATAGCTATTAATGCAAGCAGTCCAAAGCTAAGTTTTGAAGACAAAAATCCTCTGTCTGCCGCATAAACTAGCGCGACAAGAAGTGCCGGAGAAAATAAAATAAGAGAGAAGATATTTTGCTCTCTAAAGAAATCAGTCAAAAAAGGAGTTGCCCCAATCCAAGCCAAGACTACTAAAACTGAAATAAATATTAGTTTTTTTCTGGTTTTTTTCCAAAATAAGAACGCTGATTCTTCATTTCTCCGTCCTATAAGATAACCCGTTTTGTAACCTACAGTTGTGCCAAATGATCCTGCTATAAGAAGAACAAAAGAATACAATCCGCTAATAAGACTAATTAGAGCAAAATCCGAAAGATTAAGAACCCGTCCTAAGTAAGCGTTATAAAGGAAATTGAAAAAACTGCCTATTCCTGCTGAGAGAACAAAAGCGGCTCCTACAAAGTACTTTTTTGATAACTGATACCGTAGTCTTTCAATGATTGTTTTAGGAAAGACAATTCCTGCTTCTCTCTCTACTTCAATGACAACGTCCGCAACAATCTCCTCTTTCTTTGGAAGATGCAATCCGTGAACTGTTTTTTCCCAATAATGAGGCTTAAAGATTAGCTGATACAACGCGATAAATGCAGAAATACTTATCATGAGCCAATAAATAGGAACTAGGAAAACGAATTTAATAAGATTCCACTGATCTTTTTTGGCGAGTCCAATCATGTAGTAGTAAAGGAAAAGAAAATTTCCAAACACTAAAGATGTAATAGCCATATAAAAAACCCCTGCCGGATAAAGCGCTTCTATTGCAGGGCCAACATACGCATAAAGCGCGAAATATGAAAAAGTGGCAAACCAGAGAAAGGGATTTATTAAAATGAAAGCAATTTTTCCTCCAATAACCAGTTGGAAAATTAATGAGTGACGTGCTTGACTTTTGTTTGACGAGTCACTTCCCCTTGTGTGAACAAGATATGTTTGCATGTAACCCTTTATCCAGCGTGAGCGCTGACGGAACCAATTTCCTACTTTACTATTTGCTTCCTCAAGAGTTACGGAGTCAATCATTGCGGTTTTATAACCTTTTTTGAAAAGCCTGACTCCCAAATCAGCATCTTCGGTTACATTGAATGGATCCCAACCCTCAACGCTTCTTAGGCTTTCTGTCTTGAAGTGATTACTTGTTCCGCCAAGCGGAAGGGCGGTGTTGATTGACACAAGACCCGGAAGGGTTATGTCAAACCAAAGTGAATATTCAGCTGTAAAAAATCTTGTCAAAAGATTTTGGTGCGGATTGTAATAGTTAAGTCTTGCCTGAAGACAAATAACGTTTTTGTCTGCTTTGCCAAAACCAAGATATGCTTTTTTAAGCTGAAGCGGATCCGGAATATCTTCTGCATCATAAATTACCAGGTATTTCCCTCTTGCAAAGCTCAACCCGTAGTTACAGGCTTTTGGTTTGGTCTTTGGTATTGAATGAGGAACCACCAACGTCCTAACAAACGAGGGAAGATTCATTTTTGAAGCGGCCTCAATAGTTGCGCTGTCGTCTTCTTCCAAAAGTAAAATTACATCAAGCTTATTTTTTGGCCATGAAATTTTTTCAATTGCGCTTACAAATTGAGGGATAATCAAAGCTTCCTTATACAAAGGGCAAAGTATTGTATAAAGGGGCAAATCCTCGTCTTTCAAACCGCTTAATTCTTGCTCAGTCGAGGAAATTTCCCGGGGAAAACGCAAACTTTTGATTATTAAATAAAGATTAAAAATAACGTCGGCAAAATATATGGCACTAAGTATTCCAACCAGAATTTTTAAAGTTAAAAGCGGAGAAATAGTGAGTCCTAACCCTATGTCTATAAGAATTAGTCCAATTATCGTTTTTTGAGCTTTTGTAAAAGTTCTTAACGCTGATAGATGGTGCGGGATAGTTGTATGAGTGATGTATTTTCTTTTCTTATAACCTATCCCCGCTCCAAGCATTGAGGAAGCATCCTTTGGAGCAATATGAGCAGGGTGAATTCTTTTTGCCCGTACTCTTAAGGCGTTTGATCCTATCTCAAAAGTTTGTTTAATGAAGTTCATTTTTGAATGACCGTTTTTTCTTTTTGAAAAAACTATGTCGAAGTTTTGAATTTGAAATCCTGCTTGTTTTGCCCTATGTAAAAATTCCAAATCAAATGTCCAAGCAGACGCGGGAATAAATTTAACAGTGTTAAAAACTTCTTTGGTAAATACTTTAAGACCTGACTGAATGTCGTGGTTTAAACCAAACAAACCCTTCCCAAATGCAAACCTGAAGGCTTTGCTAAAAACTTTCCTTGCAATTGAATCGCGATATGCTTTCCTGTTGGCAACAACTACATCCGATGTGTCAAGTGCTTTTATCATTCCCGCAATTGCATCGGGAGGATATTGAAGATCAGCATCAATCATCCCGATTACTTCGTATTGGGCGTAGCCTACTCCTTCATAAATAGAGAAAGCTTTCCCCCTCTTTCCTTGTTTTTTATTGAGAATAATTGGGTAAGTTGTTGTCAAATCGCTGATAGTAAGCCATGTCTCATCTGTTGAGTGATCATCAATGAAGATGAGCTCATAAGTAATCTTTGCTTTTGAGAGCACTTCGTCAATTGCCCTAACCAACGGCTCTATATTTGCTTGTTCGTTATATGTGGGAACAATAATGCTAATGCCTTTGAATGAATTATTCATTTTCCTCCTTTGAGGCTTGATGTACTTTATGTTTGGCAATAAACGATGTAAGTGAGGTTTCGGAAATTCTGTAGTGGCCACCAAATTCTATAGCGTCAAGCGAACCAGATTTAATATATTTATAAATTGTTAATACACTTAAACGAAGCAGTCCGGAGACTTCAGCAACTGTTAGGAAGTTATTTTCGTTATTGTCTGTCATTATTTGGGCAAGAACAGACATATATACCATAACTATCCTATAATGTCAACTAAGGAGGTGTCTTTATAGCCCTATAATGACATTGAATGATGTAGAGTTATATAGACTATGTTTAACCCTATAATTAGCAGGAGACAAAGCAATACAAAAAGCATATCGAAAATCGATAGGCTTTTTAGGATAAGGAGTCGG
>CAYWPH010000018.1:0-14243 GCA_964460145.1 uncultured Gammaproteobacteria bacterium
TGGAACGAAATCTGGACCGCGGGCAGCGATGGATCGACTTCAGGACTTGATGCAGATGTCGCCGACGGATACAACCCATCAGCAACTGCGGGTACGGCGAGTCGAATAGTTTTGGCTAATGGAAGTGGATACATAGATAATACCTACTTCAACACAACAGCAAACGTAACGGCAGCTGCTGCTAGTCATTTTGCAATTCAAACAAGCAGTGACAATTATATAAGGTGGCAGACTCCAACCAATGCCAGAACTTCTTTGGGAGTTGGCACTGGAGACAGTCCAAGCTTTTCAGCATTAACATTATCTGGAAATAGTCTCACATTTGGAGGCGGACCAACTATTACTGCTGGAACAAATCAGCTAGTTTTTAATGCTAGTTCTTATAGCTATTTTCAGACTGGAACAGTGTATATACAAAATACTACAACCTTGAGAGGTGCTGTTTCAAATGATACTGCCTCAACTGGCTTACAATTTACTGATGCTGATGGTGCGGTTTTTGGCGGACCCCTAACTGGAATAACCACCATAAATGCCTCAGGTAGAATAACCGCTGGCGACATTTACGGAGCGGAATTTAGGTCAACAGGTGGAACAGCGTGGCAATTTGGAAGAAATGCTAATTTAACAAATCAATGTAACGCTGGAGGCAGCATTAATTCTTTTTGTTGGACTTCCGGAACTGATGATGTAGCAATGCTATCAAGCGGAGGTCAATTGACAATACAAAGTACCTTGATCCAAAGTACTGATCCTGATCTTGCAGAAAATATTAATGTCCTTGATACAAGTATTGAATCAGGTGATATTGTCTCATCTGTTGTTTATAACAATAATGAAAACAATATATACTATAAAGCAGTAGCTTCCAAAACAACGACTCCATATTCTCCAAATATAATAGGTGCAATAAGTGAAGAGTCGGGCTTTGTCTTAAACAATATTATGGATGAACATCTAAATGTAACCCATAGCCCAAACATGAAACCAATGACAATTGCAGGAAGAATTCCTGTTAAAGTTAGTGTTATAAACGGGGAGGTAAAAACCGGAGATCCTATTACATCAAGTGAGATACCCGGAATTGGTATGAAATCTACAAAGCCAGGCACTATCTTAGGAACAGCTCTATCTGATTATGTTGATAGTAATGCTACTCAATCTGCAAAACTTATAAATGGAAACTGGGAAACACAGAATAAGACTTGCGACATCGGAGAACAAAATTGCTACAACTATGAAAAAATATTAGTTCTTATAAACATGTCTTTTTATGATCCGGATGTTATGCTAACTTCAACAGGAAACTTAAATATTGTAGATAGTAATCCTTTACTTTCCTTTAATACTCCACACATATATGTCTTAAATGACCCATTTGGTCTCCCCATAGATAGAGTTGGTGCTTTTGGCGATCTTATTTCTTCTAAAATACGTGCAGGCTTTATCTCAGCAAAGCAGATTTCAACAGACTCTTTAACTATTGCCTCATCTAATGTCTCAATTGCAGGACAGAGTCTTTACGACTATATTTCAGCAATTGTCAGTGAACAGATTGCAAATATAAATAACCTTACATCTAATAACATAGTCTCCCCTATTGCCTCAATTGACACATTAAAAACAGGGTTCATTTCCCCAATAGCCCAGGATTCAAGTATTGGAATAAAAGTAGATAAAGATAAAATTGAAATAGTAAGTGGAAACTCTGCAACAAATAGCGCGGTTGCAAGTTTTGATACTCAAGGCAATGCAACATTTAGCGGAGTTCTCTCAAGTAAAGGCTTAGAAGTAAACAATGACGCAAGTATATCCGGAACACTAAGAGCCAGAAGAATTATTGCAGATCAGATAGAAGGATTGGATATAAAGACCTCTACTATTTCTGCAAACTATATCACAAATGTAACAAATGTATATAACAGTAGCAGTTCAGCCTTCCCAACTCTTCCCGCTTCCCCATCTGGATCAACGCAATACGCAATTGATACAGGCGGATATATAAACATTGCTTCTTTTTCATCGAAGTTAGCCTTTGTTGAGAACCTAAATTCAGTCAGTGGAGTATTTAGCCAAAATCTTTCTGTTTTTGGCAATACAACTTTGTCTGATACATCAATTATAGGACAACTTGCTATCGGAGGAAGCTTAATACTTGCGAGTAACTCTATAAACGTCCTGGGAAGTGATCTAAGCCTACAACCCCTAAGACAAGGTGGAATTTCCATAATGGCAGGAATAATATATATAGATACAAACGGAAATGTTAAATTTGGAAATGACGCTACAGTTAATGGAACTCTTTATGCAAATCAAATTGCTCCAATTCCGGGCAAAGACTTAACATTTAAGCTTGCATCCGACTCCGCAAATACTCAAAAAATTGTTGTCAGAGGAGCAAGCAACTCAGCAGTATTTGCAATAGATAATCTGGGAAATATTATCGCAAGCGGAGCAGCTACTATTTCCAAGCTTAATATAAATAGTATTGTTGCACCGGCTCTTGCCGTATCCCCTACGGAAATGACTGCAACTGGCTCTGCTGGAGTAGCAAAGATAAATACAGGAAGAGTTGAGATGACAATTAATAATCCACTGGTAACAGAAAACTCTCTTATCTATATTACTCCAACTTCTAATACCCAAAATCAGGTCTTGTATTTGTTAAGACAAGTACCAAACGAGTCATTTACTGTTGGAATTGAAAACCCATCAACAATATCAATTCCATTTAACTGGATCATTGTAAATTAACAATTTTCAATGAAATAAAATAACAATTATGACTAAAGTCATTTACTACAAAACTTTAACAGGCGAAAACCCGGTAAAGGATTTTATTGAGTCTTTGCAGAAGAAAGACAAGGCTAAGATATTTAGAATTTTTCAAAATATAGAACAATATGGACTTTTATCAGTATTACCCCATATAAAAAGACTGACCAAAACGTCATTTTGGGAAATAAGAATTTTGGGTCAGAATAATATCAGGATAATTTATGTTTCATTCACAAAAGAATCAATATTTGTTCTCCACGGTTTTTTGAAAAAGACCCAGAAAACGTCAAACAAAGAGTTGAATATTGCACTGGTTAGATTTAAGGATTATAAAACTAGATCTTGATTTTGATATCATATATGATATCATGAGTTTATGAATAAAAAATTTAAAGAATATACTTTTAAAGATCATCTTAAAGAAAGCCTCAAGGACCCGGAGTTTAGGAAAACCTGGGAAGAATCAGAGGTAGAATACAATCTCATGGTAGCGCTGATAGAAAAAAGACTAAAAAGAAAGCTTTCCCAGCGTGCTCTTGCTAAAAAAGTGGGAACATCTCAATCTGTTATCGCCCGTATTGAAGGAATGGACGCAAATCCATCTTTGTCACTTCTTAAAAGAATTTCGCATGCTTTAGATGTAAAACTTAGCATAAATTTTAAGTGATTGATACAGTTTTTAACATCCAGCCAAAGCATCTATCTGTTAAAACAGGTTCCTGGAGAAAGTTTTACTGTTGGAATTGAAAACCCATCAACAATATCAATTCCATTTAACTGGATCATTGTAAATTGATATGAAAAATAATAATTTAAAAACACTAATAAAAGAATATCTTACTTTTACAAAAACCCTTAAATCGAAAAAGAGGATTAAATTGGAAGAATTATTTAAAGAAATAAAAAAGACCGAGGTCGGTAAACGACTGAAGGGTGCTTAAGCAACGAATGATTACGTTGGTGCGGCATCCACTCGGCCAAAATTAGGATATCAAGATATGGATAAAACGTCAATATTTTATAAAACTAAGGGGAATTAAATTTAGAATTTTAAATTTAAAAACTAAAATGAGAAAAATAAAAATAACTGGTAGAACAGCTCTATTTATAGATGCTGCAAATATGTTTTACTCTCAAAAAACAATTGGATTTAGAGTAGACTATAAAAAGCTTTACCAATACTTGGAAAAGGCTTTCCAAGTTAAATTTGCATATTATTATACCGGATTCGATCCTGATAACAAAAAACAGGTTAAATTCTTGGATAAATTGGAAACATTTGGCTACAAGACATTCCGAAAACCCATAAAGAAAATAAATAGCAAAGGGCTTGTACTTGATAAAGCAAACGTGGACGTAGAACTTGCTCTGGATTCTGTACTTAATTTAAAAAGATATAAAAATTTTATTCTGGCTTCTGGAGACAGTGATTTTTCTTACCTTCTCAAAGTGCTAAAAAAGGAAGGTAAAAGAGTTTTTGTTATTTCCGCAAGAGGGCATATTGCAAAAGAACTAATTAGAGAAGCTGAGGAATACATTTCTTTGGAATCTTTAAAAGAGGAAATAGCTTTAGATAAAAAAATCACCCCGCTACTTGAGCGGGGGAAGTTTTCGTGATTTATTTATATCAAGATATGCATAAAATGTCAATAACTAATTAATATGAAAACACAGAACACAGGTTAAATCGCAGAAATGAAAAAAATAGAACAGAAACAAATAACCCATGCTTTCATTGACGCATCGAACATTATTTATGGTGCGCGGGCACAAGGTTGGTTTATTGATCAGAAAAAACTGTTCCAATACTTGAAGAAAAAATTTAATATATCAAAAGCTTTTTTCTATTATGGCAAGGATTCAAAAAATGAAAAGCAAGAAAAGTTTTTAAAGAAACTTAAAACGTTTGGGTATACTCTGAGAGTAAAGGAGATTAAAAGATTTGGCAAAAGAGTAAAAGCAAATTGTGACGTAGATTTAACCATGGATATGCTGATAATGATTAAAGAATATAAACGTGCTGTTGTTTTAACCGGAGATGGTGATTTTGCTCCTCTTTTTTTATACCTTATTTCTAAAAAGAAAAAGAAAATTGTAGTTATTTCATCTCCAAAAAGGACAGCAAAAGAAATAAGGACTCTTCTGGGCGGGAATGTATTATCTTTTGACGACCTAAGATATTTACTTGAGTATAAAAAAACCAAAAAAAAGAGGGAGGCCCTAAAGTAGTACCTTCCCTCAGTGTTATGAAATAATATTATCATCATTATTTGAAGAAGTCAAGATGAATACATAGGTTAAATCGCAGAACATGCAGAACGATACGCAGAATGGAGCGCAGAAAAGTGAGATAAAGGAATGAAAAAAATAAGAAATATTAAATTTTTAAATGCACATATGCCAAGAGGGGGTCAACCTTAAGTTACTATATCGATGGAGTTTTGCAGGGAACTACTACGGATACAACTACCGCAAGTACAACGAATACCTCTGCAATATATCTTGGACAAAGAGGAGATAATAATTATAGATATACAGGCACACTTGATGAGTTTAAAGTTTTTAATTATGGCTTAACTGCCAGCCAGGTTAAAGTTCTCTACAACAACGGCGCAGTTAATTTTGCACCTTCAACCGGTGCCCCATAATAAGAACACGGAGCATGGAGAATAATCCTAAGATGTATCAAGGCTCCAAGGCGAGGCCTTGGAGCCTTGGGAGAAGGTAAATTGTAAGAAGTTCCCATTAAGAATTGCTATACTATTTTCATGGAGATACTATTTACAAAACATGCTGAAGAAAAATTTATTGTCATGAAAAGACTAGGATGGACTCTTACAAAAGCCCAAATTAAGGAAACTATTTCTTCTCCACAGTGGCGCGGTAGTTCTCGGTTTGGACAAAAAACTGCAATGACCCTTGTTGATAAAAATCATATTTTACGAGTTATTATGAACCAAGAAGGTGATATAATAACTGTAGTTACATTTCACATTGCAAGGAGGGGAAAATATGAAAGTACATTATAATCAAGACGAAGATATCTTAATGATAGAGCTCAACAATAAAAAAATTGATGATGCCTATGAGACTGAAAATATGATCGTTCATGTATCAGAGAACAGAGAACCTGTTCTTCTCGAAATTTTCAAAGGGTCACAGCTTTTGAAAGATACAATAATCAAACTACCCAAAAAAGTTATTCAGAGCATTCTTCCTTCTTCTTTTCCGTCTTTTGCTCAAAAAACAAAGTAGCAACCAAATTACTCTTTAACTACCAGCCAGGTTAAAATTCTCTACAACAACGGCGCAGTGAATTTCGGTCCGGCAACTGGAAGTCCATAGATATGATTGTAAAAACATTTGATGATATAGTAGATGATTTCATCACGCAACTTGAAAAACCAATTGGTACTAAAGTTGCGCGACATATTGATTTGCTTAAACAATTTGGCAATCAACTACGTATGCCATACAGCAAGTCATTAGGAAATCATCTATTTGAACTTAGAATTAGAGGCCAGCAGGAAGTCCGTATTTTTTATACTTTCTATGAAAACAGAGCAGTCCTTTTAGATGGCTTTATCAAAAAGACGCAAAAAACACCAGCAAGAGAGATTGAGACCGCCATGGCTAAAGTAAAAACATTGACATCTATATAACATATATGTTATTGTATTAGAACTATGAGAGATTGGGAAGATGTTAAAAAAGAACTCCTTAAAGACCCTGAATTTAAAAAAGGGTATGATGATCTGGAGCTAGAATATAGTATTATTGCCCAGGTTATCCAAAAAAGACTAGATAGAGGACTAAGTCAAAAACAACTTGCGGATAAAATAGGCACTAAACAGTCTGCTATATCAAGACTTGAAGGAGGAAACTCCAATCCTTCCGTTGCTTTTCTTGAGAAAGTTTCCAAAGCACTCGGCGGAAAACTTCAGGTTTCTATTTAAATTAAAAAATGATATGGTAGAAACGCTTTCAGTTAAATAGAAATATTTATACTTAATCGAAACAGGATTAAGAGTATTTTCCAAAAACTACTCTTTCCTTATTTTTATTAGTTATAGGAGTACTACCTATATATCTCCTTACCTTTCTGACAAGCTTATGGATATATGTGGGAAATTTAGAGGCATAATCATTAAGCTTATCTTTATTAATATCCCTTAGATCTAACTCCTCAATCTCTATAGACCTCTTTCCCCTGCTTACCATATAAAGCTGATCCAAAAGCGCTTTTTCAATGTCTGCAATATATATTCCGTTTTCAAGTATGTACCCAAAGAAAAGATCCTTTTTAATATGACTATATTCTATCTCGCTATCTCCTACTGCTATTTTTTTAGAGGCTCTTTGGGTGGCAAACGTAACTGTATATGGCATCTGCGATAAAATACCATAATGGGAAAGAGCTGTCTCAAAAGAAATATATGAAGGGAAATATAGTTCACTTCCTATCTTCTCAAGATTCTGATAGGCTGTAAAAGTTCTATAGACTCCCCTTTTCATTCTTACTAAGACTCCTGATTTGGTAAGCCTTGTAAGAGCAACTAGAAGACTCTCTCTTTTAAGTCCTAAAACTTTCTCTAAATCAGATACTGTAAAATATGACTTATCTAGCTCCATTAGTTTTTTAATAAGGTCTGTATCTTTTGGTCTTATTCTTATTCCAGCCATACGTCAACCACCCTCCAATAATTTTTTGGCAGTAATTTATGAAGCTCTGCTTTTACCTTATTTCTATCAAAACCGGTAAAATCAACTTCAACCTCTTTTTTTAAAAGCTGATTGAGATACCAAAAATCAAATACGTCACGTGCTACTTTTCTATTTTTAAGTGCGTCTTTTTTTTCTCTTAAAATAGTTTCTATACTTGCTACGTTTCCTAGCGTTGTCAGCACAGTAGTTTCGCTTTTTATAATTTTTAAACTCATGTCTTTAGTCTTAAATAAATTCCTATCCCGTTTTGATATTTCAATTTTGATTGAAAATGATCTTGGTAACAATGGTTCATTTATTCTAAAGATAGCAAAAATTGTATAAAACTTATTCTTTGTTTCAACCTCAATAATATTTGGGTATTTACTACCAAGCGATTTTAGAAAGTCTAAAAAACCCTCACTATCAAACTCTTTGATAAGAGAAAAATCCAAATCCTCTGAAAACCTTGGCGAGCCATAAGAAAGACGCAAGGCAGTACCTCCTTTAAATACCAAGTTGTTACCATATTTACTCTCAAAGATATCTTTTAAGAGTAAAATCTCATACTCTTCTCTCACTATATAATCTAAACTTATTTGTAGTTTCCCTGATAATGTTTTGGCCGTAATGATATCCATAAGATTAACGATATTGTTAATTTAACTAAATCTAGTATAGTACATTTCTATCTTTTGTCAAGTATCTTATGCATGACAAAAGTAATTTACCATATACTTTCTTATATTTGATACTTCCACTATCTATATCAGAGAATAAAACTTAAATAATTCTCTCTGTTTATGCAAAAAAACTCAGAATTTGGATACGCTTTTATAAAACCCTTTGGTGCTTTGGTCTTTTTCAAGCCAAATTTAAATTCAAAACCTGAAAGTTTTCCTTCTTTTTCTTCTATATAGTCGAGCTCTGCTCCTGTATAGGTTCTCCAAAAGTAGTTGGAAGCATAATCTTTTTTATAGGAAAGGGATTTCATTCTCTCAGCAATTAGAAAATTCTCCCATAATTGACCTGTGTCGTTTCTGTCCTTTAGGGGCTTTAAGTTATCAATGAGAATATTTCTTATACCCAAGTCATAGAAGTAGATTTTATCCATCTTGACAACTTCTTTGCGTAAATTCCTGCTAAGACCTCCTAAACGAAATAAAACAAAGGATTTTTCAAGCAAGTCAATGTAGTTTCCTACTGTATCCTTACTCATACCAAGCTTTGCAGCTATTTCAGAAAGAGAAACCTGTGATCCTATCTGAAATGCCAACAACCTTAATAAATCGCGGATTTTGGAAGAATTCTTAAGCCCCCCAAGCTCTATCAAATCTTTATAAAGATAAGCATCGCCTAAATTTTGCAAATATTCTCTTTTTTGGTCTTCCCCTACTATGGAAAAGATTTCAGGGTATGAACCGAAAATTAATCTTTCCTCTAAGGAATTATCAAGCTCTGCCCTATTATAAAGCCGAGAAAGTTCTAAAAAGGAAATGGGATAAAGCTTATAATTCCAAGTCCTACCAGTAAGCGGCTCGCTTATTTTACTAGCAAGATCCAAAGATGAAGAACCTGTAACCAGTACCTTTAGATTTTTAATGTTGTCTAATATTATCTTTAAACTTATTCCGATCTCCGGAATTCTTTGAGCCTCATCTATAAAAAGAAGTTCGTAACCTTGCACTAAAGATCTTAATTTATTCAAATCCTGACTTTGGAAAATGTCTAAAAAACGGCTCTGATCTCCATTTACCGTTAAGGTTTTTAAATTAAGGTTTCCTATAACCATTTCCGAAAGAGTAGTTTTTCCAACTTGTCTTGCTCCATAGATAATAATCCCTTTATCTGAAGAGTTTAATTTCTCAATAACAGTTTCTGAGAGTATGCGAGGAATATTCATTTTCAATCATTATAACCTTAATTCCGCAGGTTGTCAAGCGGAATTTGCGTTAATTCGGCTAATTGTATTGCCTAGGCCCCCATACATAGAGAACGGTTAATAGTCAACTGAGCAGAAGATATACTGACCATAGTTTGCGTCACTACAATATAGTACCTGCTGCAGTGATGGTTGACCCTGATTACTATAAAATCCTGGAAGAAGCATTAGGAGAAAAATAAGATTTAAAGGTAGTTCAAGAAAGAAAAGATGGACCAGGTGTTGATTTTGACCGGTATTCCAAGAAGAGATTTAAAAAAATTAAACTAAAGAGAAATTGATTCACTTTTTATCCTTGACATTATATTTTCTAACTGATAACTTTAACTAATATTATGAGTGAACAGCAAAAACAACAATGGGTATTATATTTAGAAAAAACATCAGTAGCTATTTTAGGGTTATTGTTTATTTTCTTTCCTCTGGTTTTTTCAAACATTACAACAGATCTCTTTGTTCTTCCTAAACAAGCTTTTCTTACCTTTGGAGTAATAGTCTTAATGCTTCTTTATGGCGTAAGAAGCTTTTTTGTCCAAAATCTAAGCATTAAGCGCACGCCGTTTGATCTTCCAATCTTACTTTTTATAGGCGCGGCAATTTTCTCAGTCGTATTTTCAGTTGCGAAATTTGATTCATTATTTAACTTTATTCCCCTTTTATTTGCAGCAATTTCATTTTTTGCAATTACGTATAATGTAAGAGATCAAAAGTCTCTCAATGTATTAGTTGCAAGCCTACTTATAGGAGGAGCTATAGTTTCAGTTCTTGCCTTACTTAACTTTCTTAAGGTTTATGCCTTTCCATTTGAGTTTAGCAAATTTCAGACTTTTACAACTTTAGGATCAAGCCTTGACCAAGCGATTTATCTAGGCCTCGTATTTTCACTTGGAGCATATTTTGTAATACCTTCTCTTAGAAAGGGAAAAAGTGTTTTTTCCTCTAATAGTAAAGATTTAATAAGAATAGTAGGCTACTCACTAATATCATTAATTATCTTAATAGGTCTATCTATATCAATATATTCATTACTAACTATTCAAAAACCCCTTATACTTCCGGTTGCAACAGGTTTTCAAACAGCTTTTGCAGCAATTTCCCAGGACGGCGGAAGAGTAATCCAGGGCTTTCTCTTTGGATCCGGTTACGGAGAGTTTGCAAACGTATTTTTAAGATTTAAACAGGCTACATTTAACTCTAATTTAGACATCTGGGATTTAACTTTCTTTATATCAACCATTTTTGTTTTAGAACTGCTTGCAACAACCGGAATGCTTGGAGTATTGTCATTCCTACTGCTAGCTTACAGAGTGGTAAAACAAAAACCATTATTTATTCCCTTAGCAATCTTTATCCTAGCAAGCTTTGTACTTCCCTTTGGCTTCTACCATTTAGTTTTAATGTTTTTTATACTTGGTATCTATTCTGTCTTAAAAGGATTATCTAACCATCAGGATTTTTTTGATGTTGAACTCCAGCTTGTTGCTTCCAAAAAAGGCTTCTTTGTTTTATCAAGTGAAGAGACAAGCCAAAAACAACAGGAAAAATACGGTAAAATTTTAGCTTCAATAGTCATAGTTATAATTGGAGTATTTTCGATAATATTCGGATTTTTAACTTTTGATTTTGTAAAAAGCAACGTTACTTTTCAAAAATCATTAGTTTCTGCAAACCAAAATAACGGTCAGCAAACATATGATTATCAGACAAGTACTTTAAATTCAGTAACCGGAAGATATGTTGACGCATATCACAGGGTTTTCTCACAAACAAACTTGGCCCTAGCTAACTCACTCTCAAGCTCGGTTCCAAAAGGATCATCACCGAGTGCGCAAACTAGCCAGACAATTTATACTTTGGTTCAACAATCAATAAACTCTGCCAGAACAGCAACCAATATATCTAGAAATAACGCGGTAAATTGGCAAAATCTTTCCTCCATATATAGATCTCTTATCGGATTTGGACAAAACGCAGATTCTTTTGCAATCCTTGCAGCCCAGCAGGCAATTGCCCTTGACCCAACCAATCCACAGGAATATATAAATTTGGGAGGTATATACTTCCAATTAAAAGCTTGGGACAGAGCTTTAGAACAGTTTCAGACAGCTAAAAACTTAAAACCGGATTTTGCCAACGCCTATTATAACCACGCACGCGCATTAATTGAAAAAGGCGATCTAAACTCCGGCCTAACTGAACTTACTACTGTTAAAACTCTTGTTAAAAATGACAAAGCCAGTACGGAAAAAATTAATAGTGAAATAAAACAATTAGAAGATGCTATTGCAAAAGGCGGAAATCAACCAGCCAACACTGAATTAACACAGCCACAATCATCCCTGCCTAAACAAAATCCACAAGTAGAAATACCAGGGCCTACAGCTTCTGTTACGCCAACCCAAAAACCCACTCCAACACCACTACCAACTGGAACAATAAGTCCGTCTATCAGCCCATCCCCTACCAACCCGGCATCACAGCCTTAAGAAAAGAGAGGAAACAATCTTTCGCCTTACGCTAACCATTAGTGAAACTTATTCTAAATACTTCGTTTTCCCACCAAAAAGACATCTCTTTATCATTGGAAATTAATTAAAGAAGTAACTAAAAGATCAAAATTAACCACTTAACTAGCTAATTATGCCTTTATTGTGATTGTCTTTGGTTTCTGAAACAATCCCTACAAAGAACCGGCCTATCGCCTCTTGGTTTGAAAGGAACTGTATCTGTTTTTCCGCAGTTTGCACAAGTTATTTCAAAGCTTTCTCTAGGTCCCCTAGATTCATTCATTCTAGCTTTTTTCTTCACTCTACAATCAGGACATCTGACAGGTGCGTTTTCAAAACCTTTTTCTTGATAGAATTTTTGTTCGGATGCGGTCCAGACGAACTCTTTTCCACAATCTCTACAAACTAATGTTTTATCTTGAAAATCCATTTATTTGATGTTTAAAAATTCAAAATATAAAATAAAATTTACATTTACCCTACAAATTGAATATTAAAATTTAATTTTTCACCTCCCCATAAGCTATTATTCATTTCCTTTTCCCTAGTTTATAGAGAGACAAGGAGCTGATACCATAGGTTACTTGTCTATTATATCAGATGTTTGAAGAAGTTGCTAATCTGAAGAATTTAGATGTAGATTGTGGACCCGACGGGGATCGAACCCGCTACTCTCTGACTGCCAGCCAGACGTTCAACCATTTAAACTTCGGGCCCATGCTTTAATTTCAATTGATTATATATTAATTGAGAAAGAGATTCTAGCTCAAGCTGTACTTTAGAATCAAAATAATCTATTTTTAATACACCTTTATAATCTTTCTTTTTAGTAGGCTTACCAATAGTTCTTGGATCAATTCTAGCTTTGTAAAATAATCTTTTAGGTATTCCAGTAATACCTTGCCAGAATTTTTCTAGCTCCTCTATGTTCTGATCTGCTCTGCATTGAACTGTACAACGTACTTTTTCAAGATTAAAATTAAAACATTTTTTTAAAAGAACTAAAAATATAAAAATTATTCTTGGATCGGTATTTCCTAAGCTAAAGGACCTACGTGCCTTATATTTACTTGCCTCTCCTAAGCAAAGCATAGCAAGGGCAATTTTTGCTGTCTCTGTATTATGTATTAAGTCAGCAATTGTTATGTTTATTTTATCAAGCCCGTCAAGAAACTCTCCCCTTTTTATTCTATTTTTCTCCATAGCAATTAATCTAGCTTTAGTCAGATGGTTTTTATTTAGATTTGTAATCTTGAGATAATAACTTTTAGGAAGAATCATCCCCTTAAACCAAGAGTAAAAAGTACCTTTTGGGGCTACCAAATTCAAGGCTTTTCTTATCTCACCATAAGTATATCCTTTAGAACGTAGTCTTTTGGCTTCGTTAACCACTTTTAAATCATAACGTCGCATAAGACTATTGTACTCTAGAAGATTTCCATGTGCAAATGTAAGTATGCCACAGGCTTTTAGAACTGTATTACAGCATACAGTAATTAAGTTTTGATTTACAATAATTTTCCTTTAATGGTAAAATAGTACTATGAAATCCCGTTTACTGCATACTATTATTTGGAAGGAAAAACAAAAGATGAAGCTCTCAAGAATTTAAAAGAGGCTTTAGAATTATATCTTGGGCCATTAGCACAATGGTAATGCATCGCATTCGCATTGCGAGGACGGGAGTTCGATTCCCCCATGGTCCACACATTTATCTAACCTACTGTAGGAAAGAAAGAGGATTAATTGGTACTCCGTTTTGTCTTACTTCAAAATGCACATGAGGACCTGTTGTTCTTCCTGTCATGCCTATCCACCCTATAACAGTACTTCCTCCAACTACATTTTGCCCTACAGAAACATTAACTGCTGACAGGTGGGAATAAAAAGTGGAATAACCGCTACCGTTATCAATTGCAACATTTGTTCCATATCCATAATCCCAACTACCAACTGAGGCTGAAGCTATTATTCCAGACTTTGCAGCTACAATCGGCGTCCCATAAGGCGCTGCAATATCCAAACCCATATGATACCAAGTAGCAAACTGAGTAATAAGTCCTCTAACCGGCCATGTGAATCCTGAGGCTGAGAATGAGGTAGAACTTGGTCCTTGTGCAATATATACCTGCCTTCTTATATATGGCTGCTCAGCAGGCTTTACACCGTCTGGGACTATGAGTATTTGTCCCTCAACTAATGAGAATGTTTCCGGGTTTGCAAAATCATTAAACGGAAAATCTACAATTTTCTGCGCCTCTGTATCAAGCTTTTTGGCAATTGTATAAACTGTGTCTCCCCTGTTTACCTTA
>CAYWPH010000019.1:0-14174 GCA_964460145.1 uncultured Gammaproteobacteria bacterium
AAACTGACAGTCTTATCGACATTGCGGTTAACAAGCTTTTGACAATAACACAACGAAATACCGTTAAAGATTTTGTGGATCTTTATTTTCTACTTGAGAAGTTTACCGTATGGGAGCTTATTGAGGGAGTACGGATAAAGTTTAGAATGCAACTGGAGCCATTCATTCTTGCTTCAGATTTTCTAAAAGTTGAAGATTTTGATTTTATGCCTAGGATGATTAAAAAGCTAGATATAGAAGAGCTTAAATCCTTTTTTAGAGAAAAATCCAAAGAGTTGGGAAGAAGGGCTGTAATTTAATATATGAAAATAGGAATTGATGTTTCACAACTTGCGTTTGCAAATACAGGAGTTTCCAATTATCTACAAAATTTATTAGAAAACCTACTCTCAATTGATAATAAAAACGAATATGTACTTTTTTTCTCATCTCTTAGAAAAAAGCTTCCTCTATCAAAATTACAATTTTTACAAAATAACCCAAAAATTACAATAAAAACATTTAAAATGCCACCAACCATGCTTGATTTACTCTGGAATAAGCTTCATATTTTACCAATAGAAAACTTTATTGGAGACGTTGATATTTTTATAAGCTCAGACTGGACAGAGCCTCCAACAAAGCGAGCAAGAAAAGCAACAATACTTTATGATTTAATTGTGTATAAATATCCAAAAGAGTCCCATAATCAAACAAGTTTTAATCCTTTTAAATTTATTATTTCGCCAAATATTGTTGCAGCTCAAAAAAGAAAATTAAAATGGGTTAAGAAAGAATCAAGTAAAATACTTTGTATTTCCCATGCTACAAAAAAAGATGCAATCGAAATTTTAGGCATTGATGAAAAAAGACTTGAAGTAATAAGTACAGGAATTTAATCTCCTTAAGTGTATGCATTCTTAATCTGGAAATATTCGGAAATATCTGGTAATATTTGGTAAGATATGGAAATTCCACTCAAGTATGTTTTAACACAAAATATGCTAAGGCTCATAGCTAGCATCGAAGTTAAAAAAGCTGCTTTGGAAAAAATACAGATACCAGATAAGTTAATAAGTAGCCTACAGAGAGAGTCTCTTTTAAAAAGTTCACTGTTCTCAGCAAAAATTGAAGGCAATAGTCTTGAAATTTCAGACATCGATAACTTAAACAGGTTTAACCCGGAGTTTAGAGAAAGAATTGAAATTGAGAATATTTTATCCGGTTTTTCCTTTATAAATGAAAAAAAAGACAATATTGATATAGATTTTGTTTTAGATATTCACAGAATTGTTATGAAAAGCCTAACTGATGGCTTGGGCGTAATAAGAAGGGAGCCTAGTGCGATATATAACCAATCAGGGTTTCCAATATATATTCCTCCACCACCTTCCCAAATACAAGAATTGCTTTTGAAATTGTTTGCCTATATTAATCAAAAAGACAGTGAAAATATGCTTATTAAAGCATTTGTATCCCATATCTCTTTTGAGAAAATTCACCCCTTTTTAGACGGTAATGGAAGGGTTGGAAGGCTTTTATTACAGGCAATTTTACTTAAAGGAGAATATTCATTTAACGGCCTTATTTCCATAGAGGAAATATTAAGTGAAAGAAAAGAAGAGTACTATGCATATTTGGATAAAAGTGACGCAACTTCATTTATTGAATTTATGCTTGAATTACTTGAGATTCAGGTTCAAAAAGCCCTGGAAGAGTTAAGTATTAAGGAATACAAAAAAGAAGATTTGCTACTTCCCAAAAGAAAAGAGATACTAGATATTATAAGGGACCATGAAGTTGTCTCTTTGGATTTTATAAGCAGAAGGTTTTATAAGGTTTCCGACCGTATGATCAGGTATGATTTAAAAAAACTGGAAGAAGAGGGATACATAATAAAACTTGGAGCAACAAGAGGAGCGAGGTATAGGATAAAATAGTTAATAAAGGCAAAAAGGCTTTAAAGCATATGAAAAATAAGAACATAACTGAAACCAGAATCTCAATTTTTAAGGGAAAAAATATCAGAAAAATCATACATAAAAATGAGTGGTGGTTTTCAGTAGTAGATATTATTTCCGCCTTAACAGATAGTAATATCCCCAGGCGTTATTGGAGTGATTTAAAAATCAAACTCAAAAAGGAAGGGTTTATTGAGTTGTACGAAAAAATCGGACAACTGAAAATAGAGTCATCTGACGGGAAAAAATATTTGACTGATTGCGCTAATACAGAGACTATGTTTCGTATTATTCAAACTATTCCTTCACCCAAAGCAGAACCATTTAAGCGTTGGCTGGCAAAGGTTGGTTATGAGCGTATACAAGAGATTGAAGACCCTGAGTTGGCAGGAAAACGGACAAGGATGTTGTATAAGCTGAAAGGATATCCTGATGATTGGATTGAAAAACGGATGCGAGGTATTGTTATTCGTGAAGAATTAACTGATGAGTGGCAAAAGCGCGGAGCAAGAGAACAAAGAGATTATGAAATTCTTACAGCTGAAATTTCCAAAGCAACATTTGGCGTTACACCAATTGAGTATAAAAAGCTGAAAGGTTTGAAGCGAGAAAATCTGCGTGATCATATGGATGATTTTGAGCTTATTTTTACTATGCTTGGTGAACGCTCCACCACAGAAATTCACCGTACGGAGGATTCTAAGGGAGTACCTAAGCTTAAAAGCGATGCAAAAGCAGGCGGTAGTATTGCCGGAGGAGCACGTAAACAACTTGAAAAAAGGCTTGGACGTTCAATTATTGTAAAAAGGAAGTATTTACCTAAAGAGAAGTAAATATTAAGCATTTGGGATAATTCTTTCATTGCTGAATTGATTAAAAATTATGACAATAGGAATTGATGGAAACGAGGCAAATGTAGAAAAAAAAGTTGGTATTGGGCAGTACGCATATGAACTTTTATTACAGTTTGCAAAGGTTCGAGACGAAGGCAAAGTTAAATTTGAGATTTATCTAAAAGATAATCCTCGAAGCGAAATGCCGGTTCCAAGCTCAAATTTTAGATATAACGTGATTGGCCCAAGGAAAATGTGGACTCAATTTGGTCTTCCGTTAAATCTTTTTCTTAGTAAACATTCTGACATATTTTTTACTCCGACTCACTATGCACCAAGATTTTCTCCAATTCCTACAGCAATTTCGATAATGGATTTGTCATTTATACATTTTCCTAATCTTTTTGCCAAAAGAGATCTTTATCAGCTTACCAATTGGACAAGCTATTCCGTTAAAAACGCAAGCAAAATTTTTACAATAAGTAAGGCTAGTAAGGATGATATAATTGATGTATACGGTGTTGACGAAAGCAAAATACACGTTACCTACCCTGGAATAAAAGAGGGAACTAATGCTAAGATATTAACAATGGATGATTTAAGAAAAAAATTTGGAATTGATAAAGACTACATTCTCTTTGTAGGGACATTGCAGCCTAGAAAAAACATCGTAAAGCTTATTGAAGCGCTTTCTAAAATTGAAAAAGAGAATTTATTACTTGTAATTGTCGGTAAAAAAGGATGGCTTTATGAAGACATATTAAGTGCTCCCCAGAAATTTGGCGTTTCAGAAAGAGTCAAATTTTTAGACTTTGTTGAAGATAAAGATCTTCCTTCACTTTACAAAAATGCACTCTGTTTTGTTCTCCCTTCTTTATATGAAGGATTCGGTCTTCCAGTTTTAGAGGCAATGAAGCATGGATGCCCAGTAATAACTAGTAATGTCTCAAGTCTTCCTGAGGCAGGTGGAGACGCAGCAATCTATTTTGATCCTAATAATGCAGATGATATAAAAGAAAAAATTGAAAAAGTAATAAAAGATCCAAAACTTAGACAGGAAATGGTAGAAAAAGGCTATAATCAAATAAGGAAGTTTTCCTGGGAAAAAACAGCCAAGGAAACTTTAAGAGTTTTAGAAGATTTGGGAAAATTATGAAAAGAATAGTAAGAAGGATAAAAACAGTCTTTTGGGAATTAGTTGTCCTAAAGCTTAGGTGCGTTGGATATATTCCATCCCATTACTTCAGAAGGTTTTTCTATAGACTTTTTGGTATTCAAATTGGTAGCGGGTCAACTATCCACATGGGAGCAGTTTTTTACTATCCTCCAAATATTTCAATAGGCAATGATTCAATAATAGGCGAGAATGCCGTATTAGATGGAAGAGATAAGTTAACTATTGGAGACCACGTAGATATTGCTTCTGAGGTTATGATTTATAACTCACAACATGATACAGCTGAAGAGAATTTTGCAGGAGTAGAAAACGTTGTTAAAAAACCGGTAGTTATTGAAGACTACGTCTTTGTCGGACCAAGAGCAATAATACTTCCTGGAGTTACAATTAAAAAGGGAGCGGTTGTCGGTGCAGGCGCAGTAGTTACAAAAAATGTTGAAGAGTTTAAAATTGTCGGAGGAGTTCCCGCAAGAGAAATAGGGGAGAGGGAAAATAAAAACCCCACATACAAGTTAGGTCGCGCAGCCTGGTTTAGATAAATTTTTTATGAAAAAACTATTATCATGGGCTTGGGAAAATATTTTATTTTTAGAAACATTATTTCTTCTTATCTTTATTCCACTTTTTCCAAAACTTCCTATTCTTGATGTTAAAAACACCTGGGTTTATATAAGGGGAGAAGATTTTGTTGTCTTTTTTGTTTTACTTTCCTGGATTTTTCTATTGCTTAAGCAAAAGATCACTCTAAGAACTCCTTTAACGATTCCCATAATCACGTTTTGGATAATTGGTGCAATAGCGACAATGCATGGAGTTTTACTTATTTTCCCGACAATTGCCAATGTCTTCCCAAATGTTGCTTTTCTCTCTTTAGTAAGACACATAGAGTATATGAGCTTATTCTTTATTGCTTATCAGGGTATGAGGGATAAAAGATTTCTTCCGGTAATTATTGCTGTTTTGGTATTTACTTTACTGGGTGTAATAGGATATGGTTTTGGCCAAAAATATCTTGGACTTCCGGCATACTTAACAATGAATGAGGAATTTGCAAAAGGAATTCCTATAACTTTATCCGCTCTTTCAAGAGTATCTTCAACTTTTGCCGGTCATTATGATCTGGCAGCCTATCTTGTTTTATTGATTCCAATCGTAGTCAGTCTTTTCTTTGGATTTAAAAATTGGTTTATAAAGATATTTCTTTTAGTAACAGCCTTTTTGGGTTTAATTCTTCTTAATATGACGGTATCAAGGGTTTCGTTTTTTGTGCTTTTTGTTTCACTTTTAATAGTCTTTTTCTTCCAAAAGAAAAAACTTGTGTTTTTAATGGTTCCGCTACTTCCGGTTTTAGCACTTTTAGTAATTACATTTCAACCGTCTCTTCTGGATCGTTTTAAGAGTACCGTGTCTGAAGTAGATGTTTTGATTGATGCCAAAACAGGTGATTCTGTTGGACACGTAAAGTTTGTCCCAAAAGAATATTTTAAGGACAAAATTGTTTTGCAAAAAAGAGTGAAAGACAAGGAGGAACTGCTAGGAGCAATTGCAGGCAATGCGGAAGCCTTGAAAGCATCTGCTTCAGCTCTGCTTCCTTTTGAATTAGTGCCGCCAGAGGTCCCTCTGGTACTTGCTACAAATGTATCTACTGGAGAAAGTCTTCCTCAGGGAACAGGATACATAAATCTTCCTCTTTCACCGGTTATAAGAAGGCTTGGTAATTTTTACTATGAACTTCCACCTGATATTAAAGCAACTTTTTCCGCACAGGTTCTAGTATTGCACGGTGATTTTATCGTTAAAAGAGCGGCTGCTTATGACCTTTCTTTTACCACTCGTTTTCAGGGGGAATGGCCAAGGGCTCTTACTGCATTTACCAGAAACGTACTGATTGGAAGCGGTTATGGATCTGTAAGTCTGGCAGTTGACAATAATTATCTAAGAATCTTAGGTGAAATCGGTTTACTTGGTTTTATTGCCTTCTTTTCCATTTTTATATCCTTAGGAATCTATATAAAGAAAGGATTTAAGGACATTGAATCCCCTCTTGCCAAAAGTTTTGTATTGGGATTTACGGCAGGGGCAGTTGGACTATTTCTTAATGCCATCCTTATCGATGTATTTGAGGCATCTAAGGTTGCTTTTGTGCTTTGGATGCTGATCGGAATAACGTTAGCTATTTTAATGTTGTATCAAAAAACATCAATTAATTTATTTTCCGAACTTAAGAAAGTTGCTACTTCAAATATTGCCATTGCAGTTTATCTTCTTTTATTTGCGGTTTTACTATTTTCTCCTATGCTTTCAAACTTTTTTGTGGGAGATGATTTTACGTGGCTTAGGTGGGCAGCTGATTGTACAAATAACTGTTCGCCAATGGAGAGGATAATAAGTTACTTTACGAGTTCAAATGGATTCTTCTTCAGACCAGGCACAAAAGTATATTTCTACATAATGGAATCGGTATTTTGGTTAAATCAGGTTGTTTATCATGCAGTTTCTCTTTTTCTTCATTTTGCGGTTTCTTTCCTCTTCTATTTACTTGCCCAAAGAGTTTTTAAAAATAAATTACTTGCAACTCTTTCTGCAGCTTTTTTTTTAATACTTAGCGGCTACACTGAAGCAGTCTTTTGGATATCATCAGTTGGTCACTTATTTACAACCTTTTTTGCTCTTCTATCACTTTTGTCATTTATTTACTGGGATGAGAAAAAGAAGATCTATTATTATATTCTTTCAATAGTTTTCCTATCTTTGGGCTTAATGTTTCACGAGATGGGAATGGTAATACCACTTTTAATACTTTCCTATAAAGCAAGAGACGGAGTTTTTGTTTTCCTTAAAAAAGCTTTGAAAAGATGGGATTATTTATCTTTATTTGTGCCGGTGATTGTCTATTTATTGCTTCGTTTTATGTCCCAAAGCCACTGGTTAAGCGGAGACTATAACTATGATTTTGTGATGCTCCCATTTAACTTTGCGGGTAACCTGCTTGGTTATATTTCACTTGTTGTTGTAGGACAAAGCTCACTTTCCTTATATGAAGCGTTTAGGATGCTTTTGAGAGCGAACATAGTAATTCCGGTTATACTTGGACTTGGTGCCTTGGCAGCTTTGGTATTTGTGTATAAAAGAAAAATTAAGATTTTTGACAGTAGCGAGAGAAAGATAGTTATCTTTGGAGCATTGTTTTTTGTCATATCACTTCTTCCGTATCTTGGTCTTGGCAATATCACCTCAAGGTATAGTTATCTTGCGTCTTTAGGATTAATTTTGATCTTTGTTTCTCAAATAAGTAAATTTTATGATTTTCTTCTAAAAGAAAGTAAACAAATAGCGCTTTTAACGGTTTCTGTTGTTGTAATTGTTTTTTCACTTTTCCAGATAATACAAATCCAGCAGTCATATTTTGACTGGAGTGGTTCTGGGGAGAAAGTAAGAAAGTTTTTTATCTCAATTGATGCTCTTTACACGGATTACTGGTCTAAAGGAGAAGTGCAATTTCACTTCGTAGATGTTCCTCTTAAAGTTGGTGACGCCTGGGTATTTCCGGTTGGTATTAACGACGCAGTCTGGTTTGCTTTCCAAAACAAAGACGCTAAGGTTTATCTCCATCCAAATCTTGACACTGCCCTTCAAACTGCAGGCTTGTCGCCTACAAATAGAGTATTTGTCTTCAATGAGGACGGCAGCCTTAGGGAAATAGACCGCTATTTGGAAAAACAACCTACCAATGAGGCTAATTGATAAAGCCTTATCAATAAACTAGAATAAGATTGATGCGAAAACTTGAAATAATTCTATTAACTGTTTTTTTTATCTTAGGTTTTGTTTTCAGGCTTTATAGATTTGATTCTCCTATTGCAGATTGGCATTCCTGGCGTCAGGCTGATACATCTGCAGTATCGAGAAATTTTGTAACAGGCGGTTTTGATCTTTTACATCCTCAATTTGACGATTTGTCCAATGTTCCCTCAGGAATGGATAATCCCAAAGGCTATCGGTTTGTAGAGTTTCCCATCTATAATTTTTTCCAAGGCTATTTCTTTAAGTCATTTGGAGTTTTTACCCTGGAAGAATGGGGAAGACTTGTATCAATAATCGCTTCAATGTTTTCAGCGCTTTTCCTGTTTTTAATAGTCAAACGTCGTTTTGGTGCTTTGGCTGCCTTTCTTTCCTTAATTTTCTTTCTTTTCCTTCCTTTTAATATCTATTTTTCAAGAACAATACTTCCCGATCCTTCAATGGTGATGGCAATTTTAGGCGGAATATATTTTTTTGGTCTTTGGCTTGATCAAGACGGGAAGAATAATCGCAAAAAATGGCTTTATTTCATAACCTCATTGATACTTACAGGTATAAGCTTTTTACTAAAACCGTATGCGCTTTTTTTCACACTCCCAATGCTTTATATGGCTTTTGAGAAATTTGGGATAGGACTTTTTAAAAAATGGCAGTTATGGATTTTTGGGATAGTTTCTATTATTCCGCTTATCCTTTGGAGATGGTGGATACTGCAATTTCCAGAAGGTATTCCATCTAGCAACTGGCTTTTTAACGAAGGCAATATCAGGTTCAAAGGCGCGTTTTTCTACTGGCTTTTTGGAGAAAGACTTTCGAAACTTATTTTAGGATATTTTGGACTTCCGCTTTTAGTTTTAGGGTTTTTGAGACTTCATCTAAGAAAAGACCTTTTGTTTTTGCTTTCATTTATTTTATCGTCTCTTATTTATATGGTTGTTTTAGCAAGAGGAAATGTCCAACACGACTATTACCAAATCCTTATTATTCCAAGTATTTGTATGGCAATGGGCATTGGCGGAGCGTTTCTGACAAGACCTTTGGGAGAGGTAAATAGATATGTCTACTATCTTGTCTTTTTGGTTTGTACGATATTCTCAATTATGTTTAGCTGGTATTATGTCAGAGACTATTTCAATATCAATAATCAATCAATTATTGTTGCAGGTAAGGCAGTTGACAGATTAACTCCAAAGGATGCAAAAATAGTTGCAAATTATAACGGTGATACTTCCTTTTTATACCAGACAAAAAGAAAAGGTTGGGCAAGCTTCCAAAACGGTCTTGTCGATTTGATAAAAATGGGTGCTCAATATCTTGTTCTGGTTAACCCAACAGATACAGATCTTGGGATTGGCACACAGTATAAAATAGTAGAAGCAACAGACCAATACGTAATCTTTAACCTTTTACAAAAACCATGAAAATATTAATGATTGCATCATATCTTCCATATCCACTTCATTCAGGTGGCCATATCAGGCTGTATAACTTAATTAAAAATCTTTCCAAAGAAAACGAAATTACACTAATCTGTGAAAAAAGGGATTTCCAAACACAGCAAGACACAGAGGAAGTTGAAAAAATTTGTAAAAAAGTAGTTACAGTGCCTAGAAAAAAACAATGGAGTATTAAAAACATTCTCAAAACGGGTTTTTCCACAAATCCGTTTTTGATAACAGGACATACTAGTGAAGAAATGAAAACTGCGATAAGAGATGAGATGGTCAGAGAAAGTTTTGATTTAATACACGTTGAAACATTTTATGTATTCCAAAATCTCCCTAAAGTTACCATTCCCGTTGTTTTGGTAGAGCACAACGTTGAATACCTGGTATATAAAAGATACGTAAGCTTGTTAAATCCTTTGGTTAAACCGTTTCTTCTAATAGATATAGCAAAGATAAAACAAAAAGAAGAGGCAGCTTGGGGAAAAGCAACAAAGCTTGTTGCGGTATCCAATGTTGAGAAAAAGATTATGAAAAGAGCCGATGTTTCAGTAATTCCAAACGGAGTTGATACGGATAGCTTCAGATTTAGGGATTTCCAGGCAATACCACAGGAAAAAAGAGTCTTATTTATTGGAGATTTCAAATGGCTGCAAAACAGAGACAGTCTTGAATTCATCTTAAAAGAAATCTGGCCAAAAGTAATTAGTAAGTTTAGCCAGTTAAATAAAGATTTTAACTTAAAACTTTGGGTTGTTGGAAGAAATCTGCCGGAGAGCTTTAAAGAATATAATTTGTCAAATGTAATATTTGATACAAATAATAAAGATGAAACTTGGGATATTTTTAGAAAATCCTTTATTTTACTTGCTCCTTTTCGAGCAGCAGGTGGAACGAGTTATAAGGTTTTAGAGGCTATGTCATCTGGTGTCGGTATTGTTACTACAAACCTTGGAATTGAAGGATTAGAGGCAAAAAATGGAGTACATGTGCTTGCTGCCCAGACAGCTGATGAGCTTGCAAACTGCGTTGTAGATTTAGCTCTTGACTCAAGCTTGTACAGAAAGCTTACGATAAACAGCAGAAAATTCGTTGAACAAAATTATGATTGGAAAATAATCTCTGACAAATTAAATAAGATCTATATGTCTTCTTTGTAATAAAAGATTATCTCTACGTGTTTATAGTTGTTCGTAAGACTTTTTATTGATTTTCAGTTTTATATGAGTTATTTTTTAATGGTGCTAACTAAAACAGATATTCAACAAATAAGAGGAGTAGTGAGGGAAGAAATTGAAGCAGAAGTCTCTAATGCCAAAACTTCACTGGAGAGCCAAATTAGAATGTCGCGGATGCAAGTTCAGCATGATATTAGTCAACTGGGTGATAAAGTAAAAGATATTGAAATTGACTTAAAAGATATTAAAAAGAGGGTAAGGAAAACAGAGAAGACCGTCGACATAATGATTGACATGTTTGATAAAGATATTATTGCAGTAGGAAAAAGAGTTGAGAAGGTCGAGTAACATCTTAGTTTATAAAAATTTGTAAGAAATTATAATTAAGGATCAAACGCTCAGTTCTAAATCTACTTTTGTAATAGATTGCTACCTCTTGTATAATTAGCTCATGCTTATTGGAATTGATGGCCGTTTATGGAGCCAAACTGGTGTTGGTAGGTATATTAGAAATCTAGTTATAAATCTTTCAAGCATTGATAAGAAGAATAGTTACGTAATTTTTGTAGGCAGCAAAGATTTAGAGAATGTAAAAGAAAAAATAGTAAATAGTAAATGGAAAATTATTGTTTCAGATATTAAATGGCACAGTTTCTCCGAGCAAACAAATTTTGCTAAAATTCTAAATAAATATAATTTCGATCTTGTCCATTTTCCCTACTTTTCTGTTCCTCTTTTTTATAGAAAAAAATATGTTATTACGCTTCACGATTTAATAGGAAATAAGTTTAAAACTGGAAGAGCTTCTACTCTTCCTTACCCGCTTTATTTACTTAAAAGACAAGGTTACCTTTTTGTATTAAAAAATGCTTTGAAAACCTCTTTGAAAATAATCGTTCCTTCAAATTCTGTCAGAAACGATCTTTTGTCTTCATATAAAAATATAGATGCAGAAAAGATTGTTGTTACTTATGAAGGAGGATTTGAGGATAAAAACTTAAAAGAAAATAAAGCTTTAATAAAAGAAAAATACTTTCTTCGTATAGGGAATTTCTATCCCCATAAAAACGTAGAAAGTCTTCTTCTTGCTTTTAAAGAATTTGTAAGTAAACCAAAAAACAAAGATATAAAACTTGTTTTAGTTGGGAAAAAAGATTATTTCTTTAAAAAGATAGAAGAACAAATAAATAAACTGGGTCTTTTGGAAAATGTGATTTTTATCGATAACCCAAGCGATGAAGACTTACTTTCTTTATATAAAAACGCAGTAGCAACAGTTATTCCTTCCTTTATGGAAGGATTTTCTCTAACAGCAGTTGAAGCAATGTCGACAGGCTGTCCTGTTGTTGCATCTGATATAAAAGTGCACAGGGAAATTTGTAAAGATGCGGCTTTGTTTTTTAATCCAAGTGAAATAAATGATATTAAAGAAAAGTTAGGGATTATTCTAGAAGATAACAGTCAGGGAGAAAAGATTATTCAAAAAGGATATCAAAGAGTAAAATATTTCTCTTGGGAAGAAATGGCAAGGGAAACATTAGATATTTATGAAAGTAGCAATAGTATACGATAGGGTAAATAAATGGGGAGGAGCAGAAAGAGTACTTTTATCTTTAAAAAAGATTTTTCCTGATGCCTTTTTATATACCTCAGTATATGATGAGAAAAAAGCTCCCTGGGCAAAAGAATTTAGGGTAAAAACCTCTTTTTTGCAAAAGTTTCCTTTAGCGCGTTCTTCTCATGAATTTTTCGCAACCTTTATGCCGATTGCTTTTGAGAGTTTTAATTTTGATGAGTTTGATCTTGTCATATCGGTAACGAGTGAATTTTCAAAAGCAGTAATAACAAAACCAAGTACCTTGCATATTTGTTATTGTCTTACGCCTACAAGGTATTTGTGGAGCGGATATGATATTTACTTTAAAAACAGCTTGCTTAAGCTTATTTCTTCCTCCTTTGTTTCTTATCTAAGAAATTTTGATAGAGTAGCTGCAAACAGGCCTGATGCAATAATTGCAATATCAAATGAAGTAAAACAAAGGATTAAAAAATATTATGGAAAAGACTCTACGGTTATTTTTGCGCCAGTGGATTTTCCCAAAATTGATTTAACTAAAAATACTGGGCAATATTTTCTCATCGTTTCCCGTCTTGTTGCATATAAAAGAATTGATTTGGCAATTTCCGCCTTTAATGATACAGGTTTTCCTCTAAAAATTATTGGAAGCGGGGGAGAGGAAGGCAATTTAAAAAAACTGGCAAAATCTAATATTGAATTTATAAAAGAGGTATCAGATGAAGAGCTTTTTAAGTATTATGTAAACTCTAAAGCTTTGGTTTTTCCGGGTCTTGAAGATTTTGGACTGACAATGATTGAGGCAAACTACTTTGGAAGACCGGTAATTGCATTTAGAGGCGGAGGAGCGCTGGATATCGTAAAAGAAGGTGTAACGGGAGAATTTTTTAATGAAGATAATGCTGGTTCATTAAAAGAAGTATTGGAAAAATTTAAAGTTTCCCTATATAATGAGAAATCATGTAGAGAAAATGCTTTGAGATTTTCACTTAGTTACTTTCGAAAAAACATTAAAGCATTTATCGATAAAAGTTAAAATTTATGAAAGCAGTTATTTTCGCAGGAGGAGTGGGAACAAGGCTTTGGCCGCTTTCAAGGAAAAATACTCCTAAGCAATTTGAAAAAATAGTAGGGGATCAGTCGATGCTTCAAATTGCAGTTAATAAACTCTTCCCACTCTTTTCATGGGAAGATATCTTTATATCAACAGGTAAAGAGTATAAGGGCATAGTCATAGATCAGCTCCCAGAGCTTCCAGAGGAAAATATAATCATTGAGCCTGAAATGAGAGATGTAGGGCCTGCTGTTGGACTTGTCACCTCAATATTTGCAAAAAGATATCCTGATGAACCATTTGTAATACTTTGGGGAAGTGATCATTTAGTAAAAAAAGAAGACGTATTTAGAGATGCACTTTCTGCTGCAGAGAAAATTGTTGAAGAAAATCCACAAAAGATTGTGTTCGTAGGCCAAAAGCCAAGGTTTGCCAGCCAAAACCTCGGATACATAGAATTTGGGGATAAAATTAAAGATATTGGAGATATTCCAATTTACTCTTTTTCAGGCTTTAAATACAGGCCTCATTTATCAACTGCTGAACAATTTATAAAAGGAGGTCATCACGCATGGAATTTAGGATACTTTGTAACAACTCCTAAATTTCTTTGGTATCTTTTTGAAACATTAGTTCCTGATTTATACAAAGACCTTTTAAAAATATATAACGCTGTTGATACGCCGCAATATGAAAGTATTCTTTCAGAAGTTTATCCAAGCATTGAGAAAATATCTTTTGATAACGCAATTCCTGAAAGAATGGACATAAAATATGGAAACGTAATTTCAGTAGATATCGGCTGGAGTGATATAGGAGCATGGGAGGCTTTAAAAGAAGCATTAAGCGAATCTGATGATGAAAATGTTACTAAAGGAAACGTAATAATTGAGGATTCAAGAGACAGTCTCATGTTTAACTATACAAAGCAGCTTACAGTTGGAATTGATTTGGATCAGATGCTTGTAATAACTACAGATGATGTAGTTTTGGTTTGTCCAAAAACATCTGTACCTAAAATAAAAAAACTAGTTGAGAGCCTTGCGGGAACTCCTCATGAGGATTTAACCTGAAACTTATCGTTAATACAGAAGTTAAAAAAAGTGGATTTTACGAAGCTTTAAAAGGACTAATGGATATAGGTTTTTCACTTTTTCTTCTTATTCTTTT
>CAYWPH010000020.1:0-14141 GCA_964460145.1 uncultured Gammaproteobacteria bacterium
TTTACTTTTTTATTCCATGGTGGATACCTAATTATAATGGAGGTTTCCTTTTGCCTTAGAATTTCCCTAAGTTAGTTGAGAGATATGAAGAGATAAGTTAATAAATCATATGCATAAGATACTAAGACATTATGAAGACAGTACTTTTATACCTGCTTCTCAAAGCGAAATCTTTGTTTATGTAGATGATCATAAAAATTTCTCATCACACATGAGTAAGTCTTCTTGGATGATGGGCGGAGGGCGTATGGATGTTAAGCTAGATGAGGGAAGTGGTAAGAAAGTGGGTTCCCACATTAAATTAAGCGGAAAGGTTTTCGGAATTAAAATATATCTTGATGAAATAATTACAACGCATGAGCCACCTAAACGAAAAGAATGGCAAACAGTTGGATCATTAAGACTTTTAGTTATTGGTAATTACCGAATGGGATTCGAAATTAGTCCAGAGAGCCAAGGATCCAGACTAAAAGTGTTTATTGACTATGATATGCCAACTTTATTATATACGCGCTGGCTAGGCTATTTATTTGGAGGAATATATGCTAAATGGTGTGTGCAGCAGATGATAAAGGGTTCACGCAACCATTTTGTCACGAAGAAATAAAAACTATGAATAAAACTATATACACTTGTCCAATGCATCCGGAAGTTATTTCTGAAAAACCTGGAAGATGTCCTATGTGCGGGATGGCGCTTAAAGAAACCAAAAAGGAAATGGTAAATAGCAAAGATAGGGAAGGAGACCAAATGGATCATGAAAAGATGAAACACGTAGGACATGAGATGAATCCTGCTTCAAAAATGTCATGGCGGGAAAAATTTAAGATGAGCATGACTATGACTATGGGAATGGAGCACTCAGGACTCGCAGGACGGGAAATGGCAAGGCTAATGGAGGAAGACATCCGCAACAAATTTTTCTTTTCATTCTTCTTATCAATCCCTATTATTTTATATTCTCCCCTAGGTGAACAGTTCTTAAACATTAAACTACCAACACCAGTTTCCACTGCATGGATTCTCTTTATTTTGACTACTCCAGTATTTTTTTATTCTGGTTGGATTTTCCTTTACTCCACGTATAAAGCACTCCTTGCAAAAACCCTTAATATGGCAGTTCTTATTGCAGTTGGTATTACTGCTGCTTATGTCTTTAGCGTTTTACTTACTCTTTTAGGAAGCAACGACTCATATTATGAGGCGGCAGCACTTCTTATTACCTTTGTTTTGTTCGGACATTGGATGGAAATGAAATCTAGACGTGGTACAACAGATGCTTTGCAGGCTCTTTTTAATTTGGTTCCTCCGCAGGCAAGAATTTTAAAAAACGGAAAAGAAGAGCTTGTGCCAACTGCCCAGGTAAGAGTTGGAGATATTGTTATTCTAAAACCCGGCGACAAGGTTCCGGTTGACGGAGAAATAACAGAAGGCGAAACAGCAATAGACGAGTCCTTAGTAACGGGAGAATCTTTGCCTGTTACAAAGAAGATAGAAGATAAGGTTATTGGAGGTTCTATAAACCAATCAGGCTCGGTTAGATTTAAAGCAACCAAAGTCGGAGAAGATACTGCTTTAGCGCAAATAGTAAAAATGGTTGAAACTGCGCAAAACTCTAAAGCTCCCGGACAAAGAATTGCAGACAAGTTTGCAAAGTACCTTGTTATTGTTGCGGTTGGTGGTGGACTCTTAACATTTGCCGTCTGGTTTCTTATCCTTGGCCAACCACTTCTTTTTGCCTTAACTTTTGCCATATCAACAGTTGTCATTGCCTGTCCGGACGCTTTGGGTTTGGCAACTCCTACTGCGGTTGCCGTTGGAACAGGACTTGGCGCAAAGCACAACATTCTTATTAAAGATGCTCCTACTCTTGAAGGCGTTTCAAGAATACAGGCAATAGTTTTGGATAAAACAGGAACTCTTACAGAAGGGAAACCCAAGGTTACAGATGTTGTTGCAGTAAACGGATTTAAAGAGAACGAAATTTTGTCTTCTATAGGAGCTGCCGAAGCAAAATCAAGCCACCCATTGAGTAAAGCTGTCTTAGAAGAATTATCAAAAAGAAAAATTAAGCTCCCAACAAAAGTAGAAAATTTTAAAAATATTGCAGGGCACGGAGTCGAAGCGGTTGTTGAGGAGAAACAGATTTTGGTTGGAACGGTAAGACTTATGAACGACAGAAAAATAAGTCTTGAAAGTGTGCAAAAAGAAGCAGAAAGACTTTTAGATGAAGGAAAAACAATTATGATTCTTGCTATCGATGGAAAAGTTGCAGGAGTTATAGGCGCAGAAGACCAAATAAAAGAAAATGCTAAACAGGCGATTGCAAAAATGAAAAATTTGGGGCTTGAGGTGGCAATGATTACGGGTGATAACAAAAAAACAGCAGAGGCAATCGGAAAAGAATTAAATATAGACAGAGTTTTTGCTGAAGTTTTACCGGAAGATAAAGAAAAATATGTTAAAAAACTTCAAGATGAAGGAAAAATTGTAGCAATGGTTGGGGACGGAGTAAACGATGCGCCTGCTTTGGCCAGGGCAGATATTGGAATTGCCATAGGTGCTGGAACTGATGTCGCAATTGAAACGGCTAATATTGTTTTAATGAAATCCGATCCGTTAGACATATTAAGAGCAATAAGGCTTTCTAAAGCAACTGTTAGGAAAATGAAAGAAAACCTTTTCTGGGCTTCTATTTATAATCTTTTGGCAATTCCTATAGCAGCAGGAGTTTTATATCCCTCATTTCAAATTTCCTTAAGACCGGAAATAGCGGCTCTTTTAATGAGCATATCTTCAATTATTGTTGCAGTAAATGCAGTTTTATTAAACAGGGTAGAAAAAGAGTTGGTTGCGGTTTAGCTAAAGGAGGTGGTTTATGTTTAATTTATTTAAAAGAAAAGAAAAAACTAAAGATCCGGTATGCGGAATGGAAATTGATAAGAACAAAACGCAGTTTAGTTCTAAAATGAATGAAGAAGTATATTATTTTTGCTCTGAAAATTGTCAACAACAATTCAATACCGAACCGGAAAAGTATGCCACAAAATCTATACAAAATAAAAGCGAGCACTGTCAAGATAAAGGTTTAGCAAATAAATCGTGCTGCTAATTAGATTTAGAAAATATAGAAAATTATGCAATATTTAGTAGGAAGCCTGATTTTACTTTCTATGGTTGCAACAAATGCAGTACTATATAAGCAGAGCGGAGAAAGATTTATATCAGTATGATAATAAAAGGTTTTATTCTGTGTAAAAATAAGGATTGCTTGGATCCTTATCTCAATCTATTCTGGTAAGTCTCCGAATACTGATCTAGTCTTCCTCTCACAATTGTTTACTAAAACGGTATAAATACAAAGAAAGGGTCTCAAATAACGGTTCATAAAAGGGACGTTTACGGCATATTTGCCAAAGCGCCGTAATTTCATCAGTTGTAGGAGTAAGAAATTGGGTAGTAGAGGGGTACATGATAGCTTGCTGATTCGTACTGTGTGATAGGCCTCTTGCATGTCCGAACTCGTGGGCGATCGTGCGGACCAATTCATTGCGGTTGTTATTAAAGAAAATATCAATTCTTTCTTCCTGTGGATTATATACCCCTTCTTCTGGGCTTACTTGCAGCGCGTTTCTAAAGGATCGAATTGTCCTGTTTAGCTCATCTACCTGAGTATTATATTGACTGGTTGAGAGATTAAGCTGTTGTGCAATGCCTCTTAGAAGAGTTTCCTCCTCATTTAGACTTTGCTGTTCTTGTATAAGTTTGTCATATTCTTCTTGTAGCCCACCTCCTTTTGCATTCCAAGATATAACTTTTTGTTTAAAGGCTGTTAATTTATTGTTAAATTCCACCGAACGTCTTTCAAAGTTGGCAATTTCGTCTTTCAATGTTGTCTTGCCGCTTTTAATGTCTTTTTCAAGCAGGTTTATTTGCGTGTTTAATAATTGCCGCCTGTCGTATACCATATTTACTGTGAGCGTTGCCCTACTGTCATAGATAAAAAGTTGTTTGCCCAAAACATTATTCCAAATGTCAGATGCTTGTTGAGTGGCAGAAATAGCCTCAGTACGGGGAAGCCTAAAACGCTCATCAATGCTGCCAATCTTATACGTAATAGGCGTGTCACATGTTGACTGATAGAATACATTTTCAATGACTAAAAAGCGGGAGTTTATAATTAAAAAGGAAATAATCCCAACAAAAAGTGCAAAAACAAAAAACTTCGTGTGTTTCATTATGTTTTATTATACATGTCTAATAAAAAAAATTATAAAACAAATTAAAGAAACGCTGTATCAAAAATTCAATATTAAGCATTGGGGAATTGACAAGTAAGTTGGGCTTCTACTACAATGTGTAGTACATGGCTTTTGAAAAAGTGTCAAATAATACTAAAAATAATCGCAGGTCAATAGCTCTTACTCTGCTTTCTAAAATTAGTGTTGCTCAAATACTTGTAATTCTTTTAATCGTAGCTTCTTTTTTAATAGGCGTTCTCATAACAAAGGTTTTATATCTTGAAAAAAACAGCGTTTCAACGACATTGCCCTCTGAGCAGCAAGCAACTGCTCCTTTGCAACCATCGGTAAAGGTTAACATAAAGGATGTTGATATTAAAAATGAGCCATATATAGGGAACGCAAATGCTCCCGTTGTTATGGCTTACTGGATGGATTATCAGTGTCCTTTTTGCCGAAGATTTGAACAAGAGACTCTGCCCACATTAATTGAGAAATATGTAAATACAGGAAAGCTTAAAATTGTTTTTAAGGATTTCCAATTTTTAGGAGAAGATTCTCAAGCAGCCGGTCTTTTTGCAAATGCAGTTTGGTAAACTGCGCCTCCAAGTTTTGGAGCATGGCAGAAAGCATTGTATGAAAAACAGGATGATGAAAATGGAGGATGGGGGAAGAAGGAGGATATAATTGCCCTGACAAGAACGATTCCTGGGATTGACGCCGATAAAGTATCTTTGCTTTTGGAACAAAAAAAAGACGTTTACCAGAAAGAATTGGATGAGGATAAACAGGAAGGAAGCAATTTCGGCGTAAGCGGAACCCCTGGTTTTGTAATTGGTGATCAATCTGTTGTGGGTGCGCAACCTCTGTCTACATTTACTCAAATTATCGATGCTCTTTTGAAAAATAAATAGATTACTACGATGCAGTCTTTTTTATTCTCACTTACTCAGGTCTTCTCTAAACCAGCATATATAACTCTATCAATAGTTACGTTTATTATCCTACTAACTCTTGCTATTTGGCTTCCTAATATTAACTTTTTGGCGCATACTGCAACATCCGATATGTTTTCGCTCTCTCAGAAAGTTGGAATTATTGGGAGTGTTTTCGGTTCTATTCAGACAAATTTTAATCCATTATCAAGAAATATCACTATTGTGGTTACATTTCTTTTTGCAATAAATTTAAGTTTTTTTATCTATTTTTTTCTCCGGGCAGCAAGGCTTAGCAAAGAGGCAGGAATTGGAACTTCGGGATTTCTTCTTGGATTAATCGGGGTAGGCTGCGCATCTTGCGGATCTGTGATTCTCGCATCATTTTTAGGAGTAAGCACAACTGCTGGTTTCATCGGAATTTTGCCCTTAAAAGGACAGGAGTTTGGGTTACTTAGTATTTTTCTTTTAAGTATTTCTATTTATTTTCTCTCCGAAAAAATTAGAGACCCGATAGTTTGTAAAACAAAACCAGTCGCTTTTAAATCTTTATTCAAAAGCGTTCCTTTATGGGTAAAAGTTGCTGTATTCATTTTCTTAGCATTTGGCATTGGGGTATTATTTGCCCAAAGATCTCTTAACGGAGGAATTGTTACTAAAGAAGCTCTTTTTGCAAAGTTTGAGAAGCTAAGTCAGAGTGGTAACTCATCCTGCTCAGGAAGTTTTAAAGATTCAATTGCAACAATGCCAGATAACGGCCGTCTTCAGGGCTCATGCTGTTCGCCCATGAATTGGCATAGATACAGTGAGCAGGTTGAAGGCCTCAGGAAATATAAAAATATAAAAGAAATTCCGCCAGATCCTTATGATATTAAAGCAGGTCTTGCGAAAAAACTTCAAGCGTATTATGATAAGTCTCTTAGCCCAGAACAGCAAAAAGAGTATGACTTTGCGATTGCCAATTCGAATGAGAAAGGTCCATGTTGTTGTAAATGCTGGAGGTGGTATGTATATGGAGGGTTAGGAAAGTTCCTTATTGTAAATTACAATTTTACAGGACAACAAATTACAGAGGTTTGGAATTTATCAGATGGTTGCGGAGGAGAAGAAGATCATGTAAGTCAGCATAATAATATATGAGTAAAATCCCAATTATTGATCTATCAACAGAGAAAAAAGTATACATCGGTATCGGACTACTTACCTTGGTTATTCTGGTAGTCGGTGTATGGTTTATGAGTTCACAAGGTGCAAAAGAAGAGGAAAAATTAAATAAAGGATTACTGGGTGAAAAGATACAGGATATGGGCGCAGCACATGTAAAACGGGGAGAGGATCATCCAGAGTATAATTCAAATCCGCCTACATCCGGGTATCATTGGGGAGACGGCGTAGCAGGTCCGGGTGTTAAAGATAAACCGGTTGCCGATGAATTAGTTCTTCACAGTATGGAACATGGAGCGGCAGTATTATGGTACAAAGATACATTGCCACAATCAGACGTTGAAAAAATAAAAACTGCATTTAATAGTGCCTCGGGGAAAAGTATTATGCTTCCCCGTAAAAATTTGGATGTGCCAATAGCGCTTGTCTCATGGGGAAGACTATTAAAACTAAAAACTATCGATGAAGCAAAAATTAAGGAATTTATTGAGACAAATAATAACCAGGCACCGGAAAAAGCACCCATATAATAATATGGTTAAACAAGTAAAAACAGAAGCTTCGTTAACTTGTCCTAAGTGTGGTATGGCGCAATCAGCAACAATGCCAACTGACGCATGTCAGTATTTTTATAGATGTCTTAAATGTGGTGAAATGATAAAACCAAAAAAGGGTGATTGCTGTGTGTTTTGTTCCTACGCAGATACAAAATGCCCGTCAAAACAGATTTAGGCACAACAAAGAGTCATATGAATAAAATGCAAAGAGTTTTTATTGCTTTGGTAATTGGAGTAATCCTTGTTGCTTTAGGAACATATTTATATAATAATTCCCAAAATAAATCAGCTCAGATAACGCAAACAGGTGAATTTTCTACAGTTACAAATAATTATCCAGTAGCTGAACAATCAGAAGTAGTGGAGCTAAAAAATGGTGATACCTATAATTTAACCGCTAGTATTGTAAAGAAAAATATTAAGGGTAACGAAGTAAAAATGCTTGCTTACAATGGCTCAATTCCCGGGCCGCTTCTCAAAATTCCTCAAGAAGCCGAAATTACACTTAATTTTAAAAATGAAATTGATGTGCCGACTACCATACACTCGCATGGAATAAGGCTTGATAATAAATTCGATGGCGTGCCGGATATAACACAAAAAGAAGTTGGTGTTGGTGAGTCATTTACCTACAAAATAAGGTTCCCTGACGCGGGAATATACTGGTATCATCCGCATATTAGGGAAGACTACGCGCAGGAGCTTGGTCTCTATGGAAATTATTTAGTGACGCCTATAGATACAAACTACTGGAGTCCGGTCAATCGTGAGGTGGCACTTTTCCTCGATGACATACTCATTGAAAACGGGAAAATATCGCCATTCTATACAAAGACAGTCAATCATACGCTGATGGGCCGGTATGGAAACGTGATGCTCATAAATGGTGAGAATAATTACACTCTCCAAGCGAAAAAAGGAGAAGTCATCCGCTTTTATATTACAAACTCTGCAAATACACGGCCATTTAACTTTACTATTGCCGGCGCAAAGATGAAGCTTGTCGGTGGAGATAGCGGCGCGTACGAAAAAGATCAATGGGTGGATGCGGTAACTCTCGGACCGTCAGAGCGAGCTATCATAGAAGTGCTTTTTGAAAAAGCCGGTTCGTACGCATTTCAAAACAAAACGCCGGACAAGACCTACGAGATTGGTATCATAGCGGTGTCGGAAGATTCCGTGGCTTCCTCTTATGCCGATTCGTTTGCTGTTTTAAAAACGCATAACGAGGCAATAAAAAGCATTGACCCGTTTCGCGCGTACTTTAGCAAAGAGTCGGACAAAAAAATTAAACTTTCCATAGAGCTTAATGGGGATATGCAGAAAATGATGGGCGTAGGAAGTGCGGGTGGCGGACATATGATGGCCGACGGAACCATGATGGGTGGAAATATGATGGAGGCAGAACCTAAAGATGGTATTGAATGGGAAAACTCTATGCAAATGATGAGCGTTATTCCTGATACCAGTATGGTTAAGTGGAAGATTATTGAAGAGGCTTCTGGCAAGGAAAATATGGATATTGATTGGAAATTTAAAGTTGGTGACAAGGTAAAAATACGAATCACGAACGATCCAAAGTCAATGCATCCAATGCAGCATCCAATCCATATTCATGGTCAGAGATTTTTAGTTGTAAAAAGGAATGGAATACAAAATCAAAATTTAGTATGGAAAGATACAGTACTTGTGCAAAATGGCGATACTGTAGAGCTTCTGGTTGATATGGATAATCCTGGTGATTGGGTAATTCACTGCCATATTCCCGAACATATGGAAGCCGGCATGATGTCACAATTTAAGGTATTGAATAGAATTTAACAATAAAAAAGAGAAGACAATAAAAGTCACTAGATAATTGAAAAAACAGGTTATAAAGAAAACCTTGTTAAATTAAATTTAATTATTACTTTTTGTACACATATTTTATTCATCAAATAATTCATTGACATACGTAAAATCGTTTGATATCTTAATATGTGAGCAACTATGGCAGATTTAACTTTTACAGATCAAAATTTTAAAGACGAAGTCCTTGGATCAGAAACTCCGGTATTGGTAGATTTTTGGGCAGAATGGTGTGCGCCGTGCAGAATTGTTAGTCCTATTATTGAAGAACTTGCAAATGAGTATGGTGGAAAACTTAAAGTAGGGAAGTTAGATGTAGACAGTAATAGTCAAGCGGCACAAGACTATGGCGTTATGAGTATCCCAAGCATTATTTTTTTTAAAAACGGAAATCCTATTAAAACAATGATTGGAGCACAAAGCAAAGATAATTATAAAAGGGAAATAGATAGCATACTAGGCTTGTAATTTTCCTCTAGAATATGTACGACGTAATAATAATCGGTTCTGGTCCCGCAGGACTTACAGCAGCAATCTATACAACTAGAGCAGATTTAAAAACTTTGGTTATTGCCGGGGGTAAATGGGGTGGACAATTAATGCTAACAACCCTAGTTGAAAACTTTCCCGGATTTCCAGATGGTATTCAAGGCCCTGAGCTTATGCAAAACATGAAAAAGCAGGCAGAGCGGTTTGGAGCAGAGTTTTTAGATGAAGATTTTGTGTCTGCTGATTTTTTCTTACGACCCTTTAAATTAACAGTAAGTGACAAGACATTTGAGGCAAGATCTATCATTATTGCAACAGGGGCTGATACAAAATGGCTGGAAGTCCCAGGCGAGAAAGAAAAAATTGGAAGAGGCGTATCTTCATGTGCTCCATGTGATGCATTTTTCTTTAAAAATAAAAATGTAATTGTAGTAGGCGGTGGAGACTCTGCAATGGAAGAAGCATTGGTTCTAACTAAATTTGCTACTTCAGTTACTCTAGTTCATAGAAAAGATTCATTTAGAGCTTCAGACATAATGCAAAAAAGAGTTTTGGGAAATCCGAAGATTAAAATATTATTTAACAGTGAAGTAATTGAAGTTTTAGGGGATATGAGTGTTACAGGAGTTAAGATTAAAAATAACCAAACTAATCAGATAAGTGAAATGCTAATTGATGGAGTTTTTGTTGCAATCGGACACTTCCCAAATACTGGAAAATTTAAAGATATAGAGCTTGACGAAAACGGTTTTATAAAAGTACACGATCATTTTTTAACAAACAAAGAAGGGGTTTTTGTTGCGGGAGATGTTCATGACGCTCACTACAAACAAGCAATAACCGCAGCAGGTTACGGTTGCAGCGCTGCCTTAGAAGCTGAAAAATGGCTTGAATCTTCTAATTAATTTTATTGACAAAAGTCATTCAAAGGCTAATACTTAGACTAAATGGCTGAAATTGTAAGCTTTGGGGATACAGACCCAGAGAGATATAAACAAAGTTTGCGCCAAATCCTTTGGGAAAAATTTACCTCTTTAGACAGGTTTACAAAGCTTTTCATTGTTACTGGTTTTCTATTGATAGTCTCAACGCCTTTTATAGTGAGAATGGTTTTCACTACTTCGCAGCAGGCAAGTGGAAGTGAATTGTCTTCTGTGCAAATCCAGCCCGCTGATCTTAAAACGCAGTACAACGCAAAACCAATTGAAATGTCTGCTCTGGCATTTGATTTTAATAATCAACCTATCTGGGAAAATGTTTTATATGAATGGACAATGAGTTCTCAGGATTCAGTTGGTAATTTAACTAAAATTCTTGGTAAAGAAAACATTTTTACACCTACAAAACTAGGTTTTGGAGAAATTACAGTAACAGCAAGGCTTGGAAATGCTTCAATTTCTAAAACAGCTCCTGTAAGAGTAGGACCAATAGATGAATTATTTTTGACTAAAGAGTTTAAACCTGTTGCTGACGCATATGTCAAAAAAAGCGCTCCAAAACTAAACTTTGGAAAAGATACACAGCTTTTTATAGATGAAAATCCAAAGACAAACACATATTTGAAGTTTGACTTAAACGTTCTTAAAGGAAAAAGCATTCAAAATGCAATTTTAACTTTGCATGTTGGTAGTGGACAAAATGCTTCTTCAAAGGGGACAAGTAATATTAAGGCAGTATCAGATATAAATTGGATTGAAAATTCGATTAATTTTAATAATAGACCGTCTCTTTCTACAACAATTGCGTCTTTTTCAAATCCTAAAAAAGGACAAAAAATATCAGTTGATCTGACTAAGTATGTGATTACGAAAGCAGGATCTAAGTTTTCTATTGGGATAGAATCACTTTTAGAAGATGATGTAATATTAAAATCAAGAGAATCTAATCTTACTCCGGTACTTACTGTGTATTATAAGTAGTTTATGCAAAAGATGGAAGTGAAATTGATAAGGTTATAATCCCCATTGTTTTAAAATAAATAAATTAACAATTAATTTCGTCAGAAACTTCTATTCCTTGATCTCCCAATCTTTTTATTTCAATATCATGCTGTAAATTTCCTGCATCAAAAACCATATTGTCAGGATTTTGGGGGTCTCTTTGGATAGGAGCTCTATTACTATCAAAGATATGGTTTCCATCAGAACGCGGAGTTATTGCAAGGCGATTTTCCGTGTAAAAACCTAGAAGATCTCCTCTTTCTCCTCCCAAAACAATGGTTGCCCCTACAGGAATTGTTCTTGTTATTTCGTTTTTTCTTGGACCATGTTCGCAATCAACGAATATTTCATCATTAAATTGCCTAACTGCAGCTTGCTCCATTTCTTTGATTGTTGATTGAGCCATTGATCCTATACCAAGAAGAGATCCAATTCCAAGACCAACAGAAAGTACAATTTCAACTCTAGTCATATGCTGGCCATTATATCAAACAAGCCTAGTTATAACTAATTTAATGTTAATCTTTATTTGGTATAATAGCTTTATGACCACAAAACAAAAAGAAAAATTAATAAAAGAGACAAGAAAGGCTCTTAAAAATCCTTATCCAAAAAATACAGAAACTGTTTATGGGGCAGCGGTTCTAACTAAAAGAGGAAATATCTACTCTGCTGCTCAATATTTTTCAGATACTTATTCCTTAACTTTGCATGGGGAACAATCTGTACTAGCTCATGCAGCAGCTCATGGAGAAGGCGAGATAGTTTCAATCTGTATTACAAGTAATGAAAAACTTGAAAAAGGTCAGTTTACATATCCGTGTCATATGTGTAAACAGCTTTTGTATGAAAGCAGCAGAAGATCGGGTATTAAAATGGAAATACTTTTGGTTAATAGTTTTGATGAGGAACAAAATCTAAGCTTAGATGACATTATTTCTCATCCTTGGCCAAAGTAAAGTAAGTAGATAATAGCTAAAGTAGATATTGTTTTTCAGTAAATATCTGTTAAAATCTCCCCATGAGTTTATCAGAAAGGAAAATAAGAGGACAAGGTAATGAAAGCCGTTTGGGAAGAGCAAGGGAAAGATTAGCTGATCATGGACATAAAATTCTTTTTGTCTTACTTGGAGGTTCTACTAATATTTTTGTTGATTTTGCAGCTTCAAAGCCGTTACATGAACAAGTATTATATATAGGTGCTATGGCAGGAGTTGGCGCACTTGCTGATGTTGTTAAAAGAGGAGAATCTGTCTCTGTTATTCATAAGTAGTTTTAATAGAACCATAAGTCTTATTTAGTATAATCCACTTTATTGACTTAGTTTTTAAAAGTAATATAATCACGTACTACATATGCTGTACGAAAGAAAGCCTCCTGGCTTTAATCCTATAAATAATGTTTCAGGATGTTTTTGTGAGTTTGATGGTAGATTTCTTTTACTTCAAAGACGATCAGACAAACAGCATGGAACTAAGTGGGGTCTTCCCGGAGGAAAAGCTAATCTAGGTGAAACGCCTAAGGAAACTGTAATAAGAGAAACAAGGGAGGAAACAGGAATAGATGTTAGTGCTCACGGAGTTAAACTATTTAGGAGGACATTTGTAAGATATCCAGAAGTAGATTTTATCTACGATATTTTTCAGTCAGGCTTAAAAAAAAGAGAACCTGTTAGATTATCTGATGAGCATATAGATTTTACTTGGGCAACACCACTGCAAGCATTAGAGATGGATTTGATACTGGATTTAGATGCGTGCATAAATATGCTTTACATACAAAGCGGTCAGATGGGTCTTACGGCAACTCTTGACACTCCTTCTAACCTATGATAAGATCGTTTTGTGAATGAATCTAACCCAAAGTTAGCTTTGGAGTTACGAGGAAATTACTTTATGCAGAAACTAACAAAAATATCTTCTTCCAACGGATAGAATTTTTGTGTTCTTCTAAGGTTTTTCCTCAAAAACAATTCATCTAACCTAATTTGTAATTTTGGACTAAGGATAACTCGGGCCTGAAGTTTAGCTGGTTGAACGCCTCGTTTGCAACGAGGAGGTAGGGAGTTCGAGTCTCCTCAGGTCCACACTTTTTGTTATTTTGCGCGTAGCGTCTGCCAGTAAAGACGCTGGCCGCTACACGCAAAATAATATATGAGTTGGCTCTTTGAAAAGTGAAGAGAATAAAGTCTTTTAAAAATTTATATATAATGCCAATAATGGATGCCTAGGAGGCTTTGACCGAGGAAGGACGCAGACGGCGGCGATACTCGTTGGGGAGGTGCCATCAACCTTTGATCCAGCGGTCTCCGAATGGGGAAACCTACCTGCTTGTCAGGTGGCCAAACATAAACAAGTTTCGTAAGAAATTAATAGTGTTTGGCAGGGTACGGCGTGAACTGAAACATCTTAGTAACGCCAGGAAAAGAAATCATTAGAGATTGCGTAAGTAGCGGCGAGCGAAAGCGCAACAGCCTAAACCAATCGTAAGGTTGGGGTTGCAGGGCAGACGATATTTGATTAAGTTAGGGTAGCAGAAAGATCCGGAATGATCTTCCAAAGAACGTGATAGACGTGTATGCGAAACTTTAACTTACGATAGTTTGTTCCTAAGTACCATGGGGTACGATAAAACCCTGTGGGAATCTGGGGCGGCCACGTTCCAAGACTAAATACCAAAGTCTACCGATAGTGAACTAGTACCGCGAGGGAAAGGTGAAAAGCACCCCGGAAGGGGAATGAAATAGATCTGAAATTGTTGGCTAACAAGCAGACAAAGTGCGAGTAATCGTATGATGTCGTGCCTATTGAAGAATGAACCGGTGAGTTATTGACTATAGCGTTAGCTTAACCAAGTATATCTTGGGAAGGCAGAGTGAAAGCGTGCCCTAACTGGGCGATTAGTTATAGTCATTAGACCCGAAACTGGGTGAGCTAACCTTGAGCAGGGTGAATGTTAACGAAAGTT
>CAYWPH010000021.1:0-13987 GCA_964460145.1 uncultured Gammaproteobacteria bacterium
ATGATCACGGAAAAAATAATGATGATGATCATCGCGGAGAAAATGAAAATCACGAAGAACGTGATTGATAAATCCTTGGTTTAAGATTAAAAAACAGGCGGTTAACCCCGTCTGTTTTTTTGTGGGATAACCAATGATTAACTTATTACCTTATAAATGATATATTCTTTTCGAGTGTTTTTAGTAGTTGTTTGAAGCTAGGGTTAAGGTACTAACAGACTCACAAATATAAAAAAGGCTTAGGTTTGTTATTTTCCGTTTTTTCGTCTTGCTACTTTTCTTGCTATATTTTCCAAATGTTTTTTCGCACTAGATCCAGTATTCATTTTAACTGATCTTCTTTGGTCTCCCTTTTCTTTATGGCAATTTAAAGTAGATCTTCCTCTGCTAAAAACCCCGAAGCTGTATATACTTTTCCAAATGGGTATAAGATTGAAAAATATGAATTAACCAATGAAGAAGTAAAAGTTGACTTTGACAAGGGAGTAGATCCGGGACTGGGTTTTAGGTAGGTATTATTGCGCTACAGCCTCAAGCTTCTTAATTCTTAGTTCGTGATTATCAACTTCCTCTCGAAGCTCTCTTGTATGATGTGTGCCAATCAAATTATCCTCTCTTATTGCCTGAAGTTGACTCATCACGTCATCAATACGATTCAGTATCTCATCTTTATATCTAACAAATTTTCCGTCCATTTTCCCTTCAAGCTTTGCTAATTCTTCACGGAGCATTTCTTTAGTAATATAGTCAGCTGGCATTTTCATTACTTATAAATATAGATCACTTTAGTTGAAAAAGTCAATGATATAAACTACTATTTACTATTAAAATAATCGTAGACTGCTTTTGAAATATTGGCAATTCTTTCATTAGCTCCTTTTGGATCTGTACTCTTGGAAAAAATGACAATAATATAATCTGCGCTTGGTGAATAAATAATGCCTGCGTCATGACTAAAACCGTCTAGCTCTCCTGTTTTATGAGCAATAATAGTATTTTTGGGAAGGTTTTTAGGCAGCTTCTCATTTAAGACCTGTCCTTTTAGAAGAGTTAACATTTTATCTGTGTTTTGGGGATTTGAAAACTCTCCGTTATAAAGTTTATTAAAAAATAGCGTGGTATCGTAAGCAGTAATGACTGGAGACCCTGAAGCAGTTCCGATTTTTGACTCCATTAATCCGTAATCTGCTAAAAATCCCTGGATAGCTGCCAGCCTGACCTTTAGAACAAGTAAGAGTGCCGAATAGTTATCAGATTTTGTAATCATTAAATCAAGCGCTTCTTTGACACTATAAGAAACCGTACCTTCTTTTCTCTCAGCAGAGTTTTCCTCAATCTTAAATTTTTCATTTAAGGTTTTGACATCCTGTGTTAATTTATCATCCAAAGATAATCTTCCACCTTCAATCCATTGAAAAACTACTGCCATTACCCAAAGCTTATATAAGGAAGCGCTTTCAAACCTTATACGCTCGTTATAGAAATACTCCTCGCCTGTTTTTAAATTAATCACTCCTACCGCGTATTGTGCTGTTGTTTTCCCAAGGGAACCGTCTACAGCTTTTTTTAACCCCTCGTTATTGGGAATAGTATTGTCTTTTATAGAAAGAACGCTTCCTGCTGCTTTTGCCAGCGGCGAGATTATTTCATTGTTTGCAAAAGTATTGTTCCCAGATTTAAGGAAAATATTTTTTACAAAAAATAGAGGAATTGAAAGAACTAGTATAATAAATAGCCAAAAGGTAATTTTTTTAAAAAGGCTCCTTCTTGTATTTCTATATCCTACGTGGTAATTAAGTGAAAAATCCCTTTCTATCATTGTGGAATGACTATATGAGGTTTTAAGCTTAATTTCAATACTTAAATATGGGAGATCTTAGCACTTTCAAGCCAGGGGATGTTTTCATTTAAAGTTGCCCTTGAGATTTTAACAAAAATAGCTTTTTTCTGAAACTCGGCAATGCTTTTAGCGCCGCTATAACTCATTGCGCTTCTAAGTCCTCCCATTAACTGCTCTACGACATCTTCTACTGGTCCTTTAACGTTTACTTTTATAGTTATCCCCTCTGCTGCTCTAAACTTACTCTCAACTACACCATTATCTTTCATATAGGTACTTGAGGCTTGTCCTCTGGCAATCTTTTGTCCGTTTATAATCTCGCCGGGTGTTTCATCTGTCCCTGCAAAAATACTGCCAATCATAATAGTGCAAGCACCTGCTGCGATAGCTTTTGCAAAGTCTCCTGGTTTTTTTATTCCTCCGTCTGCAATAACAGGGATACCAGCGCTTGTAGTCTCAAAGATTGCGGCAAGTTGGGGAAATCCTGTACCCGCAACAAGCCTAGTGATGCAGGTTCCACCCGGACCAACGCCTACTTTTGCTACGTCAATTTTCATTTTCTTGTAATACATTGCCTCATCATAATTGATTATATTTCCGGTAACTACAAAAACCTTAAGCTTTTGCTTAATTTCTTTTGCAAGCTCAATTGACTTTACTAGTCCTCCATGAGCAACGTCAACCAAGATTATTTTAGCTCCGCTATTATGTAATCCCTTTGCGTCTTCTAACCCGTTTTTAAGTCCCACCGTATAAATGCAGGGGAGGTCTTCTGTTGCCATCCTTTTACAGATTTCTATTTTTTCCTCCATGTTTTCCCTAGGCAATGCGGCAATTCCACCAAGTCTTGCAAGCTCTCTGGCCATGCTTTCGTTGACGATAGTATCCATTGGTGCAGCAATTATAGGAGATGTAAGGATATATGGACCGAATTTTACCTTAGTATCTATCTCAGATCGTGAATTAATATGTGAAATCTGTGGCAAAAGTAAAACATCGTCGTAGGTAAGCGAGGATGGGTTTATTTGGAATAGATCAGGCCAGGTTTGTGTCTTTCCTAAAGACTTATAGAACACTTTTGACATTTTTTATGTCCCTTGTGATATTAGAAGATTGTATTATCAATTGTCAATAGTGATATATTTCATTAAACAAAATTATTGTATATAATATAGCTTCAGTAAAATGGATAAAATTATCGTAAAAGGCGCAAGGGAAAATAATCTCAAGGACATTGATTTGGAAATTCCAAAGAATAAGCTTGTGGTCTTTACGGGCCTTTCAGGAAGCGGAAAATCCTCACTTGCTTTTGACACAATTTACGCAGAAGGACAAAGAAGATATGTAGAAAGCCTTTCCTCTTATGCAAGACAGTTTTTGGGAGTAATGAAAAAACCCGATGTTGATTTAATAGAAGGACTTTCTCCTGCAATTTCAATAGACCAAAAATCCACCTCTCATAACCCCAGATCTACAGTTGGAACTGTTACGGAGATATATGATTATATGAGGCTCTTGTTTGCTCGCATAGGCCATCCCCATTGTCCAAACTGCGGCAGGGAAATATCTAAAATGTCCAAAGAACAGATTACCGATGCCCTCTTTGATCTTTTGACAAAGAAAAATGTTAAGAATCTAAAACTTTTAATACTTTCCCCAATAGTTAAAGACAGAAAAGGTGAGTATGTAGACCTTTTTGCCGATCTTAAAAAAAGAGGATATAAGCGGACTAGAGTTGATGGTCAGGTTTTTTCAACTGATGATGATTTTGTCCTTATTAAAACAAATAAACATACAATTGAGGCAGTAATAGACAGTGTTGTTTTAACTAAAGAAACTGATAAATCAAGAATATCAGCTGACGTTGAACAAGGACTTAGACTTGGTAGTGGAGAAATAATAGTAGCAATTATAAAAGACTCTGGTTTTTCAATTCCCGATAAACCTAAAAAAATGGAAGATGAACTTTTTAGCGAAAAATTTGCGTGTCCTTTTTGTAACATCTTTATCCCAGAAATTGAACCAAGAATATTTTCTTTTAATACGCCTCATGGCGCTTGCCCTACATGTAGTGGCTTAGGAACAATATTAAACATAGATAGAGACCTAGTTTTTAACGATAACTTAACAATTGCTGAAGGAGGTATAACTCCATTTTTTAACCTTTTATCTCACGATACCTGGTTTTCAAGAACATTTAGAACTTTTTGTGAGGAAAACGATATTGACTTAAAAACAAAACTATCTGAAATTCCGGAACACAAAAAGGATCTATTATTATATGGAACAGGAGAAAAAAGATATATTGTTGAAGGAGAAAACCGATGGGGAAGACAAACAGCAATAGAAGAAACGTTTAAAGGAATACTGCATGATTTACGAGCAAGACATCTATCTTCTGAGTCAGTGTTTGTAAGATCACAGATTGAAAAGTTTATGCGTTATGAGGCTTGTAATGACTGTAAAGGCGCAAGGCTTAAAAAAGAAGCTTTATCAGTAACGATTAATCAAAAATCAATTGTTATTGTTTCAGACATGTCAATTTCAAATTGTTTTAAGTTTATAGACGATTTATCAAAGAATGGAACTGACAGGGAACTTCAAATTGCAAAATTAATTCTTAAAGAAATTAAACAGAGATTATCATTTTTAGTCGATGTAGGGCTTGATTATCTAACACTTTCCAGAAGCGCACAAACTCTTGCCGGAGGAGAAGCACAAAGGATTAGGCTTGCATCCCAAATCGGAAGCGGCCTAACTGGAGTATTGTATGTTTTGGACGAGCCTTCAATTGGATTGCATCAGAGAGATAATCAAAAACTTATCGACACATTAAAGATTTTAAAAAATTTAGGAAATACAGTCCTTGTCGTTGAGCACGATCAGGAAACCATGGAGCAATCCGATTATATTTTTGATTTTGGTCCGGGAGCCGGAGAAAACGGCGGAAAGATTATCGCCCATGGAACAGTAGAGCAGATTAAAAACAACCCAAATTCCTTAACTGGGCTTTATTTATCGGGAAAGAAAAAAATAGTTAGCGTGTCAAAAATTGTTCCTTCAGAAGATAGTGTAAGTAAAAAACTAATAATTGAAGGAGCCATAGAGCATAATCTTAAAAACATCACGGTTGAGTTTCCTTTGGGAAAATTAATTGTTGTAACCGGAGTTTCGGGGAGCGGTAAGTCAACGCTGATTAATGACATTTTGTACCACGCTCTTATGCAAAAAAATAATCCGTATCACAGACAAAAACCTGGAAAATACAAATCAATAACCGGATTTGAAAATATTAAAAACATTTACATGATTGATCAGTCTCCAATAGGAAGAACTCCAAGATCAAATCCTGCAACATATATTGGGGCATTTAATTATATAAGGGATCTTTTTGCCAAAACCAAAGAGGCAAGAATTAAAGGCTATGGACCGGGTAGGTTTTCATTTAACGTAAAGGGAGGAAGATGTGAAGCCTGCGAAGGGGAAGGAAGAATAAAAATTGAAATGCAGTTTTTACCTGATGTTTATATAACTTGTGAAGTATGCAACGGACTTCAGTACAATGAAGAAGCGCTGCAGGTTAAATACAACAATAAAAATATTGCTGATGTTTTAAAAATGAGTGTTGGAGAAGCAGTTAATTTTTTTATTAACGTTGGAGGACTTTCACATAAACTCCAAACACTAAATGACGTCGGTCTTTCATATATAAAAGTAGGCCAGCCTGCCCCCACACTTTCAGGAGGAGAAGCACAAAGAGTAAAACTTGCTGCAGAACTTTCTAAAAGAGGAGCAAGCTCTTTATATCTATTAGACGAACCAACAACCGGTCTTCATTTTGCCGACCTTGAAAAACTCTTATCAGTTCTTAGGAAATTAGTCGATAGCGGAAACACTGTTATTGTTATAGAACACAATCTTGAAGTAATCAAAAATGCAGATCACATAATTGACCTGGGACCAGAAGGCGGGGAAAAAGGAGGAGAAATAGTAGCAGTTGGAACTCCCAGTGAAATTGCAAAAAATAAATCCTCTTATACCGGATACTTTTTAAATAAAAACTCGCTAAAATAATATATAATATTTACATGAGAAAAATATTGGTATTTTTAGTAGTATTTCTTCTATTTTTTTCTTTTGTATCCCAAACACTGGCCGCTAAAAATTTTTCAACAGATTACAGCGTAACTTATAACGTTTTGGGCTCTTCAGATACAAACGTAAACTTAAACATAACCCTTACCAATCTAACAGAGAATTACTATGCTTCTTCATACGATGTAACGGTTGGATTTGGCGATATTAGAAATGCGACTGCATCGGATAACGACGGAAAAATTACTCCTATCATTAAAAAAACTGATCAAGGAAGCGTTATACAGATTCCTTTTAATAGTAAAATACTTGGTCTTAACAATAAGTTAAATTTCAATATTTCATTTAATACAAGTGAAATTGCGCAGGATTTAAAAAGCGTCTGGGATATTAATATTCCGGGGATTTCAAGCTCTAATGATTTTGAAAATTTTAACGTAACGGTTGTCTATCCAGGTTTTTTGGGAGAACCTACCTTTATTAAACCAAACTTAACTCATGCTTTGCAAAACGCATCTAAAAACTCAATTAAATTTACAAGGCAAGACCTTGGAGAGTCTGGGATTTCACTTGCCTTTGGAAAGTTTCAAGTTTATGATTTTAACTTAACTTATCATCTTGAAAACAGCAATGTATTTGCAACAAGAACTGAAATTGCTCTTCCGCCAACAACAAATTACCAAGACGTTGCAATAAAAAACATCACTCCAAAACCATCAAATGTATACATAGACGACGATGGAAATTGGCTTGCGCAGTACACACTGCCTGCGTCTAAAAAGGTAACTGTAATAGCAAAAGGGCAGGCAAAGGTTTATTTAAACCCTAAGAGCAAGGAAGCTTTAAGTGAAAAACAAAAAAACCAATACTTAAAACAAGACAAATTTTGGGAAACCCAAAATCCTGAGATAAAAAAATTGGCAAACGAGCTTAGAACTCCAAGAAATATTTATGAATATGTGGTTGAGAATCTAAATTATGACTTTTCAAGAGTTGAATCAAACAGTCCCAGGCTTGGAGCAGCAGCTGTCTTAAAAAATCCAACCTCTGCAGTCTGTCTTGAATTTACAGACCTTTTTATAGCTTTATCACGTGCTGCTGGTATTCCTGCAAGAGAAATAAACGGCTATGCTTATACGGACAACAGTAATCAAAGACCTTTGTCATTTGTGAAAGACATTTTGCACGCGTGGCCAGAATACTTTGATTTTGATAAAAAAGCCTGGATTATGGTTGATCCAACTTGGGGAAATACGACAAGGGGAGTAGACTATTTCGATCTTTTGGATTTTGACCATTTTGCTTTTGTAATAAAAGGTAAAGACAGCTCTTATCCAATTCCTGCAGGAGGGTATAAATTTGCAAACGATTTAAATAAAAAAGCCGTAAACGTAACTATAGCAAGCGCTTTTACTCCTAAAGGTTATTTTCTAAAACCAAAGTTAAATATTGACTCAAATATTGTGGCAGGCTTTCCTATAAAGGCAACTATTACAGTTGAAAATACAGGAAGCGTTTTATCGCCAAAGCTTGAAGCTTTAGTCAGCTCTGAAAAACTTTCTCCAGGAAAGCAAACTCTTATAACACAAAATATTCCCCCGTACGGTTTAGTTACCATTCCTTTTTCTTTTGATAAAACTCCATTTTTGACAAACAGAGCAGATACGATTAGAATTGCCATTGCAAACGGAAACGTTTACAAAAGAATTTATATTGCTCCATTTTTTTTGAGTAAATGGATGTTAATTGGAGGTGTTTTATTTGGAAGTACCATCCTCATCATTTCGATTATTATCAAAGGATACAGGCGTATATCTCTTTTTAGACGAAGGAAGAGCAGTAATTTACGTGGGCAAGGCAGTGAACCTCAAGAAACGAGTCTCTAGCTATTTTTTAAATAAAACCTTAGGAGAAAAGACAAAAGCTTTAGTTTCCCAAATAAAGACAATTAAAACAATCAGTGTTACGAGTGAAGTTGAATCGTTTTTACTTGAAGAAAGATTAGTTAAAAAATACAGACCAAGGTTTAATATCTCTCTAAAAGATGATAAAGCATATCCGCTTGTTAAAATTACAACCAAAGATAAATACCCTGCAATTTTTATAGTTAGAAAAGAAGATGACAAAAGATCTTTGTATTTTGGACCCTACACAAGCGCAAATTCATTAAGAACAGTCTTAAAAATAATTAGAAGAATATTTCCATATCAATCGGTTGCAAGACATGGATCAGGGCTTTGCCTTTATTATCATCTAGGACTTTGCCCATGCCCAAGCGTTACTAATGATCAAAATTACAAAAAAACAATAAAACACGTTATTAACTTTCTAAATGGAAATACAAAAAAAGTAATAAAAGATTTAGAAAAAGAAAGAGACGAGTTTAGTAAAAGACAGGACTTTGAAAACGCGGGAGGCTTACAGAAAAAAATTGACGCGATAAATCTAATTACAAGTCCTTTTTATAAACCATTTTTCTATGAAGAAAATCCTAATTTTAAATCAGATATTTTACAACAAGAATTGAGTTCATTAATACAAATTCTAAACGAAAATAATGTCAAAGTAGAAAAGTTAGAAAGAATAGAGTGCTATGACATATCAAATATCCAGGGAAAAAGCGCAACAGCTTCAATGGTTGTTTTAACAAATGGAGAAAAAGATACAAGCTCATATAGAAGGTTTAAAATTAGAGGATTTTACAATAACAAGGCAAATGACTTTGCGATGCTTTCAGAGGTTTTGAAAAGAAGACTAAGACACAGTGAATGGCAAATGCCTGATTTAATCGTAATAGACGGTGGGAAAGGACAAGTCTCTTCTGTATTAAAAGTTATAAAAGAGTTAAATGTCCAAATTCCTCTTATTGGGCTTGCCAAAAGAGAGGAAACTATAATAACTCAAGGCCTAAGCGAAATAAGACTACCAAAAGATTCAAAAGCACTTCTTTTAATTATCAAAGTACGAGATGAAGCTCACAGATTTGCAATCACTTATCACAAGAAATTAAGATCAAAACTTATCTTCGAGTAATAAAAATTAAATTCGTCTCTCAAGTAAGGGAATTATCAACACCCTTAGTAATTTGAGGGGCAATTAAAAGCCGTTTAAGCGGCCCGAAGAAGCAATAGTCCATTAGCTATCCTGTCTGTTGTCCAACCTGCGGTTTGTCCTGCAAGCTCAAGGCGCCGATAGTTACTTTCAACCATAGTAGTTGGTTCCTCTTCTCCCCATAAATCTCCAGCAATAATATGGAGTTGTCCCATATATGGGCTGTCAGAGCGTACAATATCAGGAATAGAAACAATATCATCTTCATCTTTTTTATCCCATGGGTTCATGTCGTGGCCTATCAATGCATTTAGGGCATTATATGATGCTAGAAAAACATGTTGTCGTCCAGCTTTATTTGCAATATCGCGTATTAATTCCCCGTCGAAGCAACTTCCATATAAAATTGCGCCCTCCACTCCTAAGTCAGGATATTCATTTGCTCTTAAAACTCTTTGCCATGCGTTTTCATCAATACCTTTACTTTGTCTTCTTCTGCTACCTGCCAGCATTTCAGATATATCAGTACCAACGTATAAAGCGTTTGGGAAAAATCTTCTTGCTATATGACGCATAATTCTGCCAGTTCCTACACCACCCTCAATTACAAGGTCTACTTGAGTTAGGGAAGGATACCTCTCTTTAAGTGACTCCAAGCCAGCAACCAAAACTCCAACGCTTTGTTGTTCTTCTGGAGATAGATAGCCTAACTTGTCTTTACTCATATAAGTAAAAAACTGCCAATAGGCAGCTGAATTGTTGTGAAGTATAAGTTAAGCAATTACCTAAGTCAATCATTTATTTTTTAGTAGGTGTTTAAAACATGATGTAAAAAAAGAATACCCCGGATAAGCAAACTTATCTTCGAGTAACTTCAAAGTTGTAGGGAAACATTATAAAACTTGCGGGAGGATCATCTAAAAGGTATTTTTGAAAATCCGCATAGATTTTTTTTCGTTCATTAACATTAACCGTCTTTCTTCCGTCTTCTAAAAGCTTATCAATTCTTAAATTTTTATATCCAGTAATATTACTTACATGGCCTGAATGCCACAACATATATTGGTCCGGGTCTTTTGGAACCTTGAAATCTCCTAAAAAGATCTGGAATGTATCAGGAAATGTATCTACAGTTGTTATATTTACCTCTATTCCGACTTTTGCCCAAGATTCCTTAATCTTTTGGGCAATATTTCTATACTTTGGGAATGTTTTAAGCTCAAATCTTAGGCCTTTATTTTTCTTAAATGAATCAGAATCACTAAGAAGTAACCTTGAGTGGTCAAAATCCTGAGTATATGTCGTCAGTCTCCCCTCAGAGACCCAGGAATTTGGGGAAAACGAACCGTAGTTTCTCTTTCCTTGCTCAAATTCATCAGGTATTGCATAGGAAAGAGCTGCTCTTAGCCTTTTATCTGAAAGATCTTTGTCTCTTGTATTATAAAAAACCGTAATTAAGTTTTGGTCATCTAATCTTTTTTGCACAAAAACGCCTGGAAACTTATCAAAAGAAGTATTTTCAAATTCAATATCCGTAAGACCTAATGCTTTATCAATTTCGCCAAGCACAAAAGCAGTTTTTAATGCTTCCTGGGTTGGATAAAACTGATAAATTAAAACTTTATTTAGCTCTCTTAAGGATCTGAGGCTTATTGATTGTACAAAGTCACCGTTTAGATCTATTGATTGAACTTTATAATCTCCAATACCAACAAACCCGTTTCTAAATATTGGCCTAGTAACTGTAACTAAGAATGGGGAGTAGCTATCTTTTAACTTAAATATTATCGTGTTTTTATTTGGCGTCTGGGTTATAGCGTCTTTGAAATCATATTTGACAAGCTCTGAGGAAAGCCGTGTTTTATCGCTAAAATAATAGTTGTCATTTAAATAGAAAATATAGGTTTTACCGTTATCCCTAACATCCCATCTTTTTGCAGCTGCAGGGATTACGTTATAGTTTTTATCAAGTTTTGTAAGCCCGACTGATACTTTAGATAAAATCGTAGGAGGTAGATCCTCAAGAGCATATGCCCCTTCAATTCCGATTTTTTCTTCCGTGACAAAAGGAAGAAGGGGAATAAAGTAGTTTACTCCGTAGCGAAGGAGAAAAAATCCAAGTAAACCGATTATAAAAGAAATTAAAATGGTTCTTCTCCATCTTTTTAAGTAAGCTTTCAAAAGCCAAAATATTAATCTTTTTCTTTTAAGAAAAATCATAAATTTACCGTGGAATTAGAAGCAGTAGGGAAACAATTGCGAAAGCTACTGTAAAAACAACAGTTGCTGATATTAACAATTTTTCGATACTCCTTTTGCTTCTGTAAAATTCTCCAGATCCTCCAAAAGAACTTGACAGTCCGCTTCCTTTCATCTGAAGCAAAATAAGACCGATTAAAACTGCGGCAATTATCATTTCAAGTATTTGGAAGATTATCATTTCACTATTATATCCTTTTAAGGCTTTTTTTTCAAACCTATTTTTCCATAAGCCAGTTTAAAAAAGAAACACAAATAGATTGCAAAAAGGCTACAATCAAAAACGCAAAAAGGGTGTTAAGGTAAATCTTTGGAATTACAAATCCAAAGTAAGAAAATCCTGAAAATGTAAAGCTGGTAATTGAAATGCCAGTTACAAGTACTGTTAAAAGATAAAAAATAATAATGTTTGAAATAAACGAAAACATACCTAAAGTTACAATATTAAATGGTAGGGCAAGTAAATTTAAAACTGGCTTCAAGAATACAAGTAAAAGCGTTAGTGCGACACCTCCAAGTAAGAACGTAAATATACCTCCAGATATTTTTACTCCCGGCAAAACTTGAGAAAGAAAAAAGATAGAGAAAGCATTAAAAAGACAGTTTCTGAAAAATGGTTTCATGTACTATTTAAAATGCTAGCAGAGAAAAATTTTATAGTCAATTAAAAGTTGAAAATATATACTTTTAAGCGTATTATAGAAAAACTTATGGATAAGATTTTATGTCCCCATTGCGGTAAAGAAGTAGAGCTGACCCAGGCTTTAATTCACCAGTTATCTCAAACGGTCCGGCAGGAAGAAAGGGAAAAACAAAAAATTGAACTTGAAAAAGCCATTGCACAGGAAAAAGTAGCCTCAGAAAAAAGACTTAGAGAGCAATTTGAACTGGAAAATAAAGATGCTTTGAAAGCTTTGGAAAAGGCAAAAGAAAATGAAAGATTACTTTTGGAAAGATTAGAAAAAGAGCAAAAAGAAAGGCAAGAAAGGGAAGAAAAAATTAGGCTTCAAGCACAAAAAGATGCAATTGAGTCCTCACGCTTAGAGAAAAAAGAGTATGAAAAAAAGATTTCCGATATGCAAAAAGCATTAGAAGATGCCCAAAGAAAATCAAAACAGGGCTCGCAGCAGCTTCAAGGAGAGGTTTTAGAGCTTGATCTTGAAGAAAAACTAAAACAGGCTTTTCCAAATGATGATTTTTTACCAGTTCCAAAAGGAGTAGAAGGCGCTGATATCTGGCAAAAGGTTAGATACAAAGAAAGAATTGTCGGGTCAATTCTTTGGGAGACTAAAAGAACCAAAGCATGGAGTAATTTATGGGTAACAAAATTAAAAGATGATATGGGAAAAATTGCAGCAAGCGAAGCTATAATAGTTTCCCAAATTTTACCTGATGAAATAGGTAACTTTGATAGAAAAGACGGCGTTTGGATAACCTTTTATGAACACGCAATAAGCATTGCGAGATATGTTAGATTTTTAATAACAACTGTTGCAAGTATAAAGTCTTCAACTTCTCAAACTGATGAGGAATGGGGAAAAATAAGAGACTATATGCTCTCAGACAGCTTTAAACATAGAATGCAGGCTCATTTTGACGGAGTAAAAGCTTTAAGGGAAAATCTGACCCAAGAAAAACGAAATACTACGCTTCGATGGAAAAGACAGGAAGTGTTAATAGAAAAATTAGACAGTAATACATTAAATTTCTATGGAGAACTAAAAGCAATAGTCTCTGATCTTCCAGAAATTGATAATCTTGAAACTGTTTTAATTGGAGAATCAAATGACGATCAAGAAACCCTCATTTAAATACGAACAAAAGCTATTGAAAACAATTGACGCTGTATTTGGCATTGATGAAGTCGGCCGTGGTTCATTTGCAGGACCTTTGGTCGCCGCTGCTGTTTATTTCAAAAAAGAATATAAGTGGTTTAAAGACGTTAATGATTCAAAGCTACTAACTCATAAAAAGAGAGTAAGACTATCAAAGCTTATTCAAAAAAACGCAACGTACTTTATAGAAATAATAGATATTGATTTAATAAATAAACTAGGAATAGGGAAGTGTAATAAGGTTATTTTTGAAAACCTTATGAACACAATAAAGAATGAATTTAAAGATAGGGAAATTTATTTTTTAATAGATGGAAAAGATAAGAACTTAAAGAATAAACAAATTAAATTTATTGTAAAAGGAGATCAAAAACATATTTCAATTTCTTCAGCATCAATTATTGCCAAAGTTTATAGAGATAATCTTATGAAGGACTTTGGAAAAATATACCCTGGATACAATTTTTCAAAGAATAAAGGTTACGGAACAAAGTTTCACAGAGAAGCTCTAAGAAAGTATGGACTTTCTTTAATCCATAGGAGTTCATTTAATCTTCAAAGATTCCTTTAGGGTCTTTGTGGTCTTTTTCTAGCAGGGTACTTTTGTTCCATAAACTTTGGACAAGTTTGCCTAAAAGAGGCAACAAGAACGTTTGCCGCTTCAATTGCTCTTTCATCAGTTCCTTTATTTATAAAACCTCCTTTGAATGGCTCACATCTTTGACAAAGTATATTTGTTACTACCACGCCCCTTTCTGGGTTTACTTCTGTTGTAATATTTGCTTCACATTTAGATACCATGAGCTTTGAAGTATACCACTGAAGTTTTTTTAATTCAAATTTGTGCGCCTGAAGGGAGTCGACCCCCCAACCCCTTCGCCCGAAGCGAAGTCCCCAAACCATTGAG
>CAYWPH010000022.1:0-13105 GCA_964460145.1 uncultured Gammaproteobacteria bacterium
TTCCATATCTGCATCCGAAACGTCTAAGTAACGGACAATTTGCTGGAGTTTTTGAAGATATGCTTTTACATCTTTTGCGTTATCGAAATCAGGCTCTGTTACTATTTCAACTAATGGTACACCGCTTCTGTTAAAGTCAATAAGGCTGACATTTTCGCTATCTACTGTTTGATGAAGAAGTTTTCCGGTGTCCTCTTCCATATGAACTCTTGTAATTCCTATTTTCTTTCCATTTACTTCAAGACTGCCTTTTAGGCAAAATGGCTGGTCATACTGGGAAATCTGATATCCCTTGGGAAGATCTGGGTAAAAATAGTTTTTTCGATCAAACTTGGAAAACAAAGGAATGTTGCAGTTAAGAGCAAGGCCAATCTGAGTACACCATTCTATAGCCTGCCTATTAGTAATTGGTAATGCTCCGGGAAGACCTAAGCAGACAGGGCAAGTATGAGTATTTGGTTTTTGGCCAAAGTAATCTGCTAAGCACTCACAAAACATTTTTCTTTTTGTTTTGAGCTCTACGTGGACTTCAAGTCCGATAAAAACTTTTTTATTCATATGGAGTCCTTTCATACCATTTATGTGCAGTTTCATATTTATGTCCTAAATTAAAAAGTAATTCTTCTTTAAAGTGAGGTCCGATAATTTGCATACCGATAGGTAGGCCGTCAACAAAACCCGTTGGAACAGACAGGCCTGGGTGTCCTGTTATATTAGCAGTTACAGTTAAAATATCTGATAAATACATTGCCAGCGGATCATCTGCCTTCTCCCCTATTTTCCAAGGCAAAGTGGGGGATACAGGTGCAATTATTGCGTCAACTTTTTTGAATGCATCTTCAAAGTCTTTTATTAAAAGCGTTCTTACTTTTAGAGCCTTTTTATAATACGCATCAAAGTATCCAACGGATAATGTAAAAGTGCCAAGCATGATTCTTCTTTTTGCCTCAGCGCCAAAAGTATCTCTGTCATTTCCAAATCTGATCCCATCATATCTTGCAAGGTTTGAAGAAACTTCAGCAGGTTGGATTATGTAATAACAGGCTATTGCGTATTCTGTATGCGGGAGAGATATTTCTTCAATTTCTGCTCCATTTTGTTCATAAAACTTAATCGCTTTTTCAATATTCTCTTTAACTTTAGGATCCATTCCGTCAATAAAATATTCTTTAGGGATTCCAATTTTGATTCCCTTAATATCCTTGTCCAGATGACTTTGATAATTTGGTACATCAATTGGCGGAGTTGTACCGTCTTTTTCATCTTTTCCTGCGGTAATACCTAAAAGTATTGCACTATCTTCAACTGTTTTTGTAAAATGGCCGATTGAATCAAGAGAAGAAGCCATAGCAACAATTCCATACCTCGATACTCTTCCATAGGTTGGTTTTAACCCTACTGTATTAGTAAAACTCGCAGGAAGTCTGATAGAACCTCCTGTATCTGTTCCAGTTGAGGCAATTGCCATTTGCGAGGAAACGCTAACCGCAGATCCGCTGGAAGATCCTCCGGGAACATATTCCTCATTCCATGGGTTTTTTGTTGGTCCAAAATCTGAATTCTCTCCGCTTGAACCATGTGCCCATGCGTCCAAGTTTGTTTTACCGATTATTACAGCGCCAGAATCTTTTAGTTTTTGGACAACGGTTGCGTCAAAGGGCGGAATATATCCTTTTAAGACATTGGAGCCTGCTGTTGTTTGAATACCTTTAGTTGTATAAATATCCTTTAATGCAATCGGAATACCAAGAAGAGGTAAATCCTGACCTTGGGAAATCATTTTATCAGCATGTTCTGCTTGTTCTAAAGCGCTAGCTTTACAAACAGTGATAAACGCATTTAACTTTCCATTTAGTTTTTCGATTTTGTCCAAATGCGCATTTAAAAGTTCTACAGCACTAAACTCCTTTTTTAAAAGTCCAGCTTTTGCTGTTTTAATAGTTAAATTGTTAAGATTCATCGTTTAAAATTCCTTTCACCTTAAATAATCCATTATGTTTGCTTTTAGCATTTGATAAAGCATCTTCCTGGGATAAAGATGGAGATGTAACATCCTCTCCTGTTACGTTTTCAAGTCCTGTTGTCTGAGAAGTTTCTACTACATTTTGAGTATCAACTTCTTGGAGCTTATCAATATAACTTAGAATTGAGGATAGTTGTTCTTCGTACTTTTTTGCTTCCGTACTGTTTAAAGGCAGATTTGCCAGTTTTGCAATGTGTAAAACATCGACTTTCATTAACCTCAATTATATTGCAATCTGTAGTCTTTTGGCAATCTCTATTCTTGCATTTTCTTCTAAAACATCATCCAGCTTTTCAAGCCCTATTATTTTTCCATATTTTACCTCTAGAGCCTTCTGGATAAGATAGTCTGCAAATACGGGGTTTTTAGGCAGAATTGGACCGTGTAAGTATGTTCCAAAACTGTTTTTATATACAGCTCCTTCAAATCCGTCTTCTCCGTTATTTCCAAAACCTTTAACTACTTTTCCAAACGGTTTTATGTTTTTTCCAAGATAGGTTCTTCCTCCATGGTTTTCAAAACCTATTAGCGTGTAGTCTAGGTCAGTGGATTTAAAAGCAGCATTTCCGATCAGTCTTTTTTTTCTATCTCCAGGGCTTTTCGTATATAAATCAAATATTTTAAGTCCTTCAATTTTATTTCCGTTTGCCTCTTGGTAGTAATTACCTAAAAATTGGTATGCACCGCAGACATATAATCCGGGAACACCTTTTTCTATAAGGTTTTTAATAATCTCTTTTGCTTTAAAAAGATCTTCTGAAACTGCTTGCTGCTGTCTGTCTTGAGCGCCGCCCATTAGAATCAGGTCGCAGTTTTGAAGCTGTTTATGGTTAAAGCCAAGATCAAGATACTGTACTTTTGTGTCTATATTTCTCCATTGACACCTTTTTTGAAGCACTAAAACATTGCCCCTATCGCCGTAGATATTCATTAATTGTGGATATAACCAGCCAATTGTTAGATTTAATTTCATAGTATTTTTTTACCTGTTAAAATTTGTCTAACTTCAAGCATTGCTGAGTAGTTAGGTAGAATATAAAGCTTTTCATCGTCGCTTAGGTTTTCCATCATTTTATCTATCGATTGCTTAATATCGTTTGTAACATGAGCAAAAAAGCCTGCATATTTAAGCCTTATTGCCATATCAAACATCCGTTCTCCAGTTACCAAGATATTCATATCTTTATTTAATATATTTTCAAAATCTATATCCCAGATCCAGGAAACATCAAGGCCATCTGGAATTTGATCATTTAAGATAATTATGAGATTTTTACCTCCTAAGCTTTTTACAGTAGACAGTGATTCATTAAAGCTGATAGGATTTTTTGATAGAAAAATCTGTACATCCTTTTCCATATAATTTATCGTTTCTTGTCTTCCAAAGGCGGGTTTAAAATCTTTTAGGGCTTTTGTAATAACGTCTTTATTGATTCCAGCAACCTGTGCAAATAATACTGCGGCCAATATATCGTACAAAGCATACGTTCCTTTTAGAGGATAATAGGAAAGCTTAGAAAGGTTTGGTTTTGGTCTTTCTAGATTACAGTTAGGACACTTCCATTTGCCTAAATGCGAGAAATAATAGGAAGAGAATTTAAGGCTGGTTGTGCATTTGGGACAAAGAATTGAATCTGCGCCATGCTGCATTAAACCATTTTCAAGTTTTTTATCTTCCAAACCAAAATAATACACATTTTTCTTGAGTCCTTTGCCCAAAAATGCAATCTGTGGATCATCTGCGTTTAAAATTAAAGTTGTATCTTTAAGCCCATCTATTGCCTTTTTCCAGTTTGAAGAAATTGTGTCAATCTCTCCATACCTGTCTAGTTGATCTCTAAAAAGGTTTAAGGCAATTACAAAGTCAGGTTTAATTTTTTCGCAGACTTTCGGAAAGGCATTTTCGTCAATTTCAAAAACAGCAAAGTCTTTTTTTAGTTTTCCATCAAATTTTGAGGATATAATTATCGATGAAGCTATACCATTTAAAAGATTTGCTCCTGACATATTGTAAACGCTTTTACTGTTATTTGTTTTAAAAATTGTTCTGATAAGTTTTGAAGTTGTTGTTTTTCCATTCGTTCCGATAATAACGACTTTTTTAATTTTTGATTTATTTAAAGTTTGCTCAATAAAATTATTATTTAATAAGAGCGCAATATGACCCGGCCACGTAGAGCCGTTTCCTAAGTTTAACAAGCGAATAAAGCTTGAAAGTAATTTACCAAGTAAAATTATTAAAAAGTTCATTACATTTGGCGAAGAATTTTAATTCTTTCTTCAAGTGGAGGGTGAGTGTTGAAAAGGCCGGTAAAAAAGTTTTTTACTTTTTTGTTATCAAAGGGATTTTCAATATATAAGTGTGCAGTTGCATTGCTTGCAACTCTTGGTGGTGTTTTATCGTGCGCTAGTTTTTCCAAAGCTGATGCAAGACCCTCGGGGTATCTTGTTAAAAGAGCTCCTGATGCGTCTGCAAGATATTCTCTTTTTCTTGAAACTGCAAGCTGAATAAGCGTTGCTGCAATTGGAGAAGCAATCGCAAAAACAATAGCTAATACTAAAAATATTGCGCTTCCCTTGTTATCTTCGCGGTTTGAATAAAAAGTAGCTCTTATGAATAAATCTGAAATTATTGCAATAAAACCAACTAGCACTACGACAACGCCCATAAGCCTAATATCGTAATTTTTAATGTGCGAAAGCTCGTGGGCAATAATTCCTTCAAGTTCCGCGTCATCCATTATTTCCAAAAGCCCTGTTGTAGCGCAAACTACCGCGTGTTTTGGATCTCTCCCTGTTGCAAAAGCGTTTGGAGATGGGTCGTTAACAATATAGACTTTGGGCATAGAAAGACCTGCTGCAATACACATATTCTCTACAGTCCTGTAATATTTTGGATAATCGCTTTTTTTAATTTCCTTTGCTCCAGTTGTAGCCAAAACAAGCTTATCAGAATAGTAATAGCTGCCAATACTGGTTATTCCGGCTATAACTAAAGCAATACCTGCAAGACCTAAGCTAAAGCCCATGGCCTTACTGAAGACATAGACGAGTGTCGTTATAAAAACGACAAACAAAAACATGATTAACCATGTCTTATTTTTATTTGAAGAAATAGCAGAGTAAATGTTCATAAAGACTTAAAAACTGACTTTGACAGCTTTTTTCTCTTCTTCGGTTGCTGCAAAAAATTCTGCAGGTTTAAAACCCAACATTCCTGCTATAAGCACGTTTGGGAAAATAACGAGTTTTGTGTTATAGTCCAAAACGTTTGAATTATAAAACTGTCTTGAGTATGCAATCTTATTTTCCGTATCTGAAACTTCTTCTTGTAACTGCATAAAGTTTTCACTCGCACGAAGTGCAGGATAAGCCTCTGCAACAGCAAAAATAGATTTAAAAGTTTCTGTTAACTGATTGTTAGCCTTTGCTTTTTCTTCTACGCTTTTTGCTGAAACCAAGTTTGCTCTTTCTTTTGTTACATCCTCAAAAAGCTGTTTCTCATGCTTGGCGTATCCCTTGACTGCCTCAACTAAATTTGGAATTAAATCTGTTCTTCTTTTAAGTTGAACGTCTATTTGAGAGAGGGCTTCATTTACTCTTAATCTTGCTACAAGAATGCTGTTATACAAAAACCATATAAAAGCAATGACTGCAACTACTACGACTACTAATATTACTAAATTCATCTATATCTCACCTCCTAATCATTAAACCAATCTATAATCTCATTATACGGCATTGTGTTAAAAATGTCATTTTTTGTTGCCCATCCGCGTCTTGCCATAAATACTCCGTACTTTTGAAGTTCCATTTGTGAAACCGCGTGACTGTCACTATCAATAACCAGTTTTATATTGTTTTCAACAGCCTGCTTGATGATTGTGTCAGGAAGATCAAGTCTCTGGGGCGAGCTATTTATCTCCAAAGCCTTGTTATGTTTTTTACAAAATTCAAATACCTTTTCAAAATCTAAATCATATCCGTATCTTTCATTTAAGAGTCTACCTGTTGGATGGGCAAGAATCTTTGCTTTTTTGTGAGAAAGGCCTTTTAAAACTCTTTGGGTCATTTCCTCTTTGTCCATATTAAAAACACTATGGATTGAAACTATAGCAGCGTCTAAAAGCTCAAGGCATTTATTGTCGATTGCTAGGTTACCACTGGGTAAAATATCAACTTCGAGTAGTTTAAATATTCGAACATATTTATTCACTGATTTAAGTTGTTCAATTTTTTCATCCCGTTTTTTTAATAGATCATACATTTCTTTACTCGTGTGTTTTGACGTACTTGGGTTATGCTCTGAAAATCCAAGATATTCATAGTTAAGCTGTCTAGCTTTTTCAAGCATTTCTGCCATAGAATCTTTACCAAGATCATGACTTGGTTCAATTGGAAAGCTTGAGTGAATATGGAAATCTCCTTTAATATCTTCAAGTTCAATAAGCTTTGGAAGTTTGTTTTTTACTGCAGCTTCAATTTCTCCTTGATCTTCTCTTAGCTCTGGGGCAATCCATGGCATAGATAAAGCTTTATAAAAATCTTCTTCAGAAGGATACTTTTTTAAGTTTTTGCTTTTAGATTTTAAATTTTTAATTCCATATTCTGATAAAGACAAACCTTTTTTAAGAGCGTATTCTCTTAAAGCAACGTTGTGGTTTTTACTCCCCGTAAAATGTTGTAAAAGTGATCCGAAAGACTCAAGAGGTTGTATTAAAAGATCGATTTGTCTTTTTCCTGAAATCAAAATTGAGGCTGAAACGTCTCCTTTTTCGATAATTCTTTCTTTATATGGATAATTTGTAAAATGTTCAATTACTTTTTTGGGATTTTTTGTAGCAACTGCAAAGTCTATGTCGCCAATTGTCGAAACTCTTCTTCTAAGACTTCCTAATGCTTCGACTCTTTCAACTGTTTTTTCCGTTCTTAGATAATCCATTACCTTTTGTGCAATCTCAAAGGCATAGGGAAGTACCATTCTTGTAGTTTTACCTTTTCCTTCTCTAAATTCAGCAATTGCTCTTAAAATATCTTCCTGAGATTTCTCTCCAAAGCCTTCTAAATTTGCAATTTTTCCCCTCTTTGCTATCTTTTCAAGCTTATCAATTACGGTTTTAGGATTATTTAGTTTGAAAAAACTGACTAACTTAAAGGCTTTTTTGGGACCAAAGGAAGGAATATCCGTTAAAACAAAAATAGACCCAGGAATTCCTTTAAAAACCCAATCAAAATGTTTTACTGTTTTCTTTTTAAACAGTTCTATTAAATGTGATTGGATTGTTGGTCCGATTCCTGGGAGTTGGTCAAGTTTTCCTTCTTTATAATATTCCAAAAGTTCACCGTTTAGCCCGGCTATGGTTTCCGAGGCTTTTAAATAAGCAATAATTTGAAACCTAAACTTCTTTTCGTTTTTTATAGTATAGGCCGTTGCCACATTTTCTAGAAGCTTTGCAATCTCTTTGTTGGACATGCTACAAAATAATATCAAAGCATTGACCATATTTCAAATATTTGTTAAGATACGTTACAGTTTGGGGTGGTAGCTCAGTTTGGTTAGAGCGCCTCCCTGTCACGGAGGAGGTCGCGGGTTCGAGTCCCGTCCATCCCGCCTCGCCCAAACTACCTAGGTATTCTTCTGTCCGGAAAGGAGGCGAAAATGGCAAAAAAAACAACTATAAAAAGTTCAAGTAATCTTTTATCCCAAATAAAATGGGGAGAATCATATACAAGTCTTTTCCTTGGAGCAGTCGTGGTAGTGGTTGCGCTTGTTTTAGTTTTTTCTTTTTTAAGAGGGAAATCTAATCAAATACAACAGACAACATCTACGTCAGTAACTCCACAGGAGCAAGTAGTGAACGGAAAAGTTGTACCAAAAATCTATACGGTTAAAGAAGGTGAAGATCTTTGGAACATTGCTCAAAATCTATACGGATCAGGATATAATTGGGTAGATTTGGCTGGGGAAAATAAACTAACAGATCCAAGCGTAATATCTGTTGGGGCAAAACTTACAGTTCCGAATGTAAAACCAAAAACTCCAACAAGTGATGAAGTAATACAAACAAACTCTATAAAAGGCACTTCATATACTGTAGTTAGCGGAGATTATCTTTGGGATATATCGGTAAGAGCATACGGAGACGGATTCAAATGGGTTGAAATCGCAAGGGCAAATAACCTTGCAAATCCAAATTTAGTTCATCCTGGAAATGTTCTAAAGCTACCTAGATAAAGATATATATTCTTTGCTGTATAATAAGACTGCATAATCTGCGGGATTAGTACAGTGGTAGTATGCTACCTTCCCAAGGTAGAGATGCGAGTTCAATTCTCGTATCCCGCTCTGAATGGCTCTGCAATCTTGATTTTAGTCCTGTAGTAATGATATAATCATGACTTATGTCGGAAAGATTACGCAATATAGTTCTTGCAATATCAATTGCAGGAGTTCCTGCAGCAGCAGTAGGTATAAACGATTATATAAATAATAATCTTAACACTAGAGTTACTCCCCAGGATACATTTGTTCCGGGAGATAATGTTCAAATCGCACGCCCAAGCCAAATTCCAGAAATTATCTTTCCTTCGCCTACGCGAATACCTTCTGACAAAAACAAAAAACTTGAAAAGAGATTAGAGCATAGATTTGACATGACACTTCTTGATATGGCGGAGTATTCAGTGTCAAAAGGAAAAGTGAAAATAAAACATGCTGAAGTTGATTGGGATACAAGAAGACTTACTCTTTTAAGAGATGCACTTTTGCAGCTTCCAAGCCATTTTTACGAAGAAAATTCTGAAGGAGGAGAACTTACTATAGTTATTGAGCCTTATAAAAACATAAATGCATCCTGTATGTGTGTACCAAACGTATTAAAAAGTGACGGGTCTATACACCTAAACAATGATGTATTTGGTTACGATCTTGAATTAGTTACCGGAACATTAGTTCATGAGCTTACTCATAGCATTCAACCTTGGAGAGCTGATGATCCAGACTCGAGAAAATATAGAGATTATACTTCTCCCTGGGTCAGGAAAAGGGATAGTATTCTTGGTGAAGGGAAAGTTGTAGCTAGAAGAATCCTGGAAAAAATATTAGTACAAAGACCAGATGTCTGGAGGGTAGACGTTTCAGAGCTTTGGGGGAAAGATCAGTTAACAGAAGAAGAAAAGAAAGACTTATTTTCTGCAAGATTATTGTATGCAATTGGATTTTCAGATGGACGATGGAATAAAGAACAATATGATATTGAATTTTTCGCGGTAATGGCGGAAACATTTATTCAAGGATCTGAGCATTTTTCTGCTATGTTTGGGGACTATATGGAGCCAGAACAGGTCCAAGATTTATATGCTTTTACAGGTGAGAAAATTTTTGGAGGGTGGGAATATAGTAATGAAATTGCCATTAGCCGGCCACAGGTTTGATATATGAGGCAAAACTGCAGATGATTTTTTAATTAAAGATCAGGGCAAGAGAGTAAATTGGGGATTTTGATAGGGCTGTAAGAGTTATTTCAAATTATTGTGCAACCGGAAGAGAAAATATTGGTGGAGGAACAGGTCTTCATTAGTTTTTACTGTTGACGATACCTTAAGAGTTTGATATAGTTAATCGTGCCCACTAGAAAATCTACAAAATACATATTTGTCTCAGGTGGAGTAATATCAGGCATAGGAAAAGGAACCACCGCTGCTTCTATCGGCCTACTTTTAAGCTCAGCTGGATATAAAGTATCTCCAATTAAATTCGAAAACTACCTCAATCTTGATGCAGGAACTATTAATCCAATAGAACACGGAGATCCGTTTCTTTGCGAAGACGGAACAGAGGGAGATATGGATATTGGAACTTACGAAAAATACTTAAATGAGGATATGGGAAAAGACAACTTCGTAACAATGGGAAACATTTATCAGACGGTAATAGATAGAGAAAGAAGATTTGAGTATAACGGTGAGGACGTTGAAGCAATTCCCTACATTACAAATGAAATAACAACAAGAATTGAAAACGTTGCTAAAAAAGATAATGCAGATATTGTAATCATTGAGCTTGGAGGAACAGCAGGGGAGTATCAAAATGTTTTTTATTACGAAGCATCCCGTATGATGACGCTTAAAAAGCCGGATGATATAATCCATATTCACGTAAGCTATGTTCCAACACCAAGTCATTTAGGAGAACCTAAAACAAAACCTACCCAACTATCAGTCAGAACCTTAAACTCTCTTGGAATCCAGCCGGATTTTGTCATAACAAGATCAGAAAAGCTTTTAGATACAAGAAGAAGAGACAGACTTGCGCTTTTTTGCAATATGCATAGAGACGACGTAATTTCAAGTCCTGACGTTCCTTCTGTATACGAAATTCCTTTTATACTCCATTCACAAGGATTGGATACAAAAATTTTAAAAAAACTTGGACTTAAGGCAAAGAAACCAAACCTAACAGATTGGGAAAAGTTTGTAGAAAGTACTAAGGCTTTTAAGAAAAAAGCAAGGATTGCAATTGTTGGAAAATATTTTGGTACTGGAGAATACCAACTTCGTGACTCATATGCAGCACTTTTTGACGCAATTGACCACGCAAGTTGGAAAGAGGGCGTTAAAACAGAAACTGTCTGGCTTGACGCAGAAAAGATTGAAAAAGAAGGTATTGAAAAAGTGTTTTCTGAGATTGGAGAAATTGACGGGATAATTGTGCCAATTGGTTGGGGAGAGCGGGGAGCAGAGGGAATGATTCAAACAGCAAGTTTCGCAAGAGTTAATAAAATTCCATACTTAGGGCTTTGTTACGGTATGCAGCTTGCTTGCATATCTTTTGCAAGAGATGTCCTAGGATTTAAAGATGCAAATACTGAGGAAAATGCAAAGACAAAACATCCCGTAATTCACTTTATACAAAAACAAAGAGATTTAGTCAAAAACAGACAGTATGGTGGGACAATGAGACTTGGTGGATGGGACGCAAAAGTTAAAAAAGGTACACTTGCCTATCAAATTTATGACAAATACAAAGGTTTTAAGGATAAATCAAAAGACTTAACAAGCGAAAGACACAGGCATAGATATGAATTTAATAATGACTATGCGAAAGACTTTGAGAAAAAAGGATTAATGATTTCAGCCAGAAACATAAAAGAAGACTTGGTTGAGATTATAGAGCTATCCCAAAAAGATCATCCTTTTTATCTTGGAACTCAAGGTCACCCGGAATATAAAAGCAGACCATTGTCGCCACATCCAATCTTTTTGGAATTTATAAGCGTTGTGGCAAAATAAAATATGATTAATAAGTCTCTAAGATTAAATTTTTCACCTAATCTTGTTCCTCTTGTCTTAAGCGGAAAAAAGTTTTTGACATGGAGGATTAATGATGATAAAAACATTAATTCTGGAGATGAGCTTAGTCTTTGGTTAAAAGGGAAAGATGAAAACGGAAGTGAAATTCAAGGCGATAAACCTTTTGGAAAAGCAAAAGTAGTTGAGGTTTGGGAAAAACCATTTAAAGAATTTACTACAAAAGAAAAAAATGGCCATGAACAATTTTCAAGCGATGAGGAAATGGTTAATCAGTATAAAAAATATTATGGCAACTGGGTATCTTCTGAAACAAAGGTTAAAATAATACGGTTTGAGCTTATTTCCTCGCAATAATTATTGAGATTTATCCAAATTTAAGATATAATACTACTTATGATTTCACAAATTGATTTTGTTGTTGGAGATATAGCTAGAGTTTTCCAAAAAGTAACAGAAGGAGAAAAAACCAGAATCCAAATTTTTGAAGGTGTAGTTTTAGGTATAAAAGGAAGAGGAGAAAATAAAACCTTTACTGTTAGAAAAATGGTTGGAGACATTGCCGTTGAAAGAATTTTTCCAGTTTTATCACCTAGCATAGAAAAAGTTGTTGTTAAAGCGCATTCAAAGAAAAAAATCAGAAGAGCAAAGTTATACTACCTTAGAAATAACTAATAAATCCTCAATTTTCTCCTGTAGATCTTGACACATTATTCAATAAGTGTATTATAAAGTTATATCGTTATTTGTATTTTTTTCGTACTTTTTGTAAAAAATGATTAAACGTGGTTTAGCTACATTCACACTTGATACTGGCATTTGTCCTCCCTGGTTATTTCAGAGAATGGTTAGTCTTGGAAGATCAATGACAGAAGTTCTCATTGATGAATACGGACCTGATGAATATATAAAAAGAATTGCAGATCCGGTTTGGTTTCAATCTTTAGGAACAGTTTTAGCATTTGATTGGAATGCTTCAGGTCTTACTACAATTTTAACTGCAGCGCTTAAGGAGGCAATAAGAGACCGGGAAAAAGAGTTAGGTATTTTTATTGCTGGCGGAAAAGGCGCAACGAGCAGGAAAACTCCCGATCAAATAACCGACTGGGGACAAAGATTAAATTTTAGTCAAGACAAAACCAGAAGCTTAGTTTATTCATCTAAAATGAGCGCAAAAGTAGATAGTTCTTTAGTTCAAGATGGTTACACTTTATATCACCACGCCTTTTTCTTTAGCAAAAATGGCTCATGGACAGTTGTTCAGCAAGGAATGAACACGCAAAACTCTACTGCCAGACGCTATCACTGGTATTCAGACAGTTTTGATAGTTTCGTTAACGAACCCCATAGCGGGATAGCGTCGCAAGCGTTTAGAAAAAAGGCTCTTAATCTGGTTTCAAAAGCCAGTTTTAAAAATAGAAAAGTGTCTTTAGATCTTGCTAATTCAAACTATTTGACATTAATGAAAGATATACAAATACTTCGAAGACATGAGAGCGAGCTTTCCAAAACAATTACTTTAAAAACAGGCGATGAACAGTTAACAATAGCTAGTCTTGCAGGAATAGAGTTTAAACATCATCCAGTTGAAATGGAAGATTTTAATAAAAGTAAATATTTGGAAAAGATTTTGGCAAGAATTACTGAGTTAAAGCCTCAAAATTATGAAAGTCTTTTAGAAATACAAGGAGTTGGAGGGAAAACAATGAGAGCACTTTCTCTTGTTTCTGAAATTATCTATGGAGCAGACCCTTCATATGAAGATCCTGCGAG
>CAYWPH010000023.1:0-12489 GCA_964460145.1 uncultured Gammaproteobacteria bacterium
CATATATTTGAAATCAGAAAAAAAATTGTTGAAAAGACATGGGAACAAACTATAGATTATATTTCAGAAATTACAACTGGCAGATTATTAAAACCTGTTGAAAAGCTATATCCAGAATCGATTCGTTGTGATATGCACAATATTTCTGATAGGTTAACTTTGTATTCTGTAAATAGATCCACCAAGCTTACTTCTTTTCATGGCACAGGATATATTGATCAGAAGGGGCATATGTCAGTTGCGCTTAGAATATTACTAGATAATAAATATAGACCAGTCTTTGGTACTTTTTTAGGTTTAAGTTACAAAAATCAACCTTTTTTCTATATCCATTCAGATTTAATAAACAATATTAAATATTTACCTTTCGGAATGTTCCACATTAAGTAAATACAACGTATAAGCAGCTATAGTAGGACTGTCTGTTATTTTGCCTTTTTTAATCATCTTTTCGATTTGTTGTTTTTCAATATTTTTAACAATTAGATCTCCCTCGGTATTATCTAGTTTTATTTGACCTTTGCTAAAATCATTTGCAAAATATACATGATATCCCTGAGAAGAACTTGCTTTGGCCAGATCTAATCTGCCTAAATACATTAGCTTGCTTGGAATCAGTCCTGTTTCTTCTTGCAATTCTCTAATAGCAGCTTTCTCTGGTAATTCGTTGTCGTTGCAAACACCTTGAGGAAATTCAATTAACCTTTTTTTTACAGGATATCTAAATTGTTCCACTACTACAAACGAACTGTCTAGTCTAGGGATTATCAAAACAAAATCTTTTTTTTCGATATACTCGTACTCGTCTTCTTGGCCATCTGGTAAAAGAACCTTATCTTTTTTAACAGAAAATCTTTTTGCTTTGTAAACTGTATTACTTTTTATTTTTATCCAACTATTCAAAATGTTTTTCATATTATAAATTTTATCATACACTTAAACGAACGAATTTATTCGTTGCAAATCTTCTTCTTGCTCTAACTGGTAAAGAACGAATCATTGTGCCTGATATTAAATCTATTGTTGCGGGCGCCAAAATTATCTCAGCGCCAAAATTATCTCGAGCTAAACTAATTGCTGTTGCAGTGCTAGGGATATCATTTACTGTTCTGGGGGATACAATTATTACATGATTCTCGTCTAATAAAAATCCTGAATATGAGTCACCTCCTAGTGCTTGTTCAACTCTATTTATAAATCCGTCGCTTCCAGTCATAAATCTAAATCTCTTATCGCGATCAAAGCTAGATATTAACAAGACTTGTTGGGCTCTATGTTCTTTGTCATTAAAATCACCGACTATACCTAGGACGCTAGCTTCGCCATCGTTTATAAAGGCTCTATGAAGGTTGTCTAATCTACGAGGAAATGTTTTAGACAAAGCTTGTTTATCGGGATTAGAAGCTGTAGTTGAGACAACTATTCTAGTCTGACCTTCAGTTAATCCACCATATGTTTCTTTAACTATTCGCGCAGCATTTATATGTCCCCTGTGAGGAAATGGGTCAAAAGAACCAGGATATTGCACTAGAGCTAATCTCTCTTGATCTACCCATTCTTTAGAACTTGCATACTGCATAATATCAGAAAGATGAACTATTCCTCTCAAATCTGCCATTCCAAAATACTTACGTCCATTACTTAGGAAGCTATTAATACTTTCATGTTTATCCGGATCGTCAATCAATCGTTCTAAAAAAGTAATAAATCTTGAGAATCTCCTCATTTTTTCTGCTTGAAAAGGAGTGGTATTTTGATGTTTGTCATCCTCTGCTAATAAAAAATGTCCTGAAACGATGGAGCTTTTTAGCAAATAAAGGCAGGCTACTAAGGCTATGCCTGATAATAATTCGAGAAAGTCTGGATTCGTACTATTTCTGGATATATAGAGAACCTCTTGGGAAAACAACGGTTGCACGCTTATTCCTTCTGGTTTCTGATTAGCCAAGGCCTCTAGTACCTTTTCCTTCTGGGCGCTTGGGTAGGTTGAGAAATGATCTTGTTCAAGCATAAATAAACTTATAGTCCTGACAGATGAATGATTATACCATATAAAACTATGGGTTTATAGTAAGCTAAAAATTATATGACTTATAACTACTGACTCTTCATAAACTCCTAATCTTTTGCTATACTCTTTAGACGATGTTAGTTACTATTTTAGTTTTTCTTCTAATTCTCTCAATTCTTGTATTGATTCATGAAGCAGGACATTTTTTTGTTGCAAAGTTTTTCAATATTAAAGTTGAAGAGTTTGGCGTTGGACTCCCACCCCGTGCTTTTGGTATTAAAAGAGGTGAAACGATTTACTCAATCAACTGGCTTCCTATTGGGGGATTTGTAAAACTCTATGGAGAAGATGAGGCAGGGGCTGGAAAAGTAAGTTTACCAAAAGATGAAAAAGAAAAAACTCAACCAAAAGACGCAAATAGGGCTTTTTATTCAAGGCCTGTCTGGCAAAGAGCAACGGTTGTGTTTGCAGGGGTTTTTATGAATTTTGTTTTGGCTGTTGCAATTGTCTCATTTCTTTTCTCTGTAATCGGAGTAGCTGTCCCAGGAAAAGATGTAATAGTTGATCAGGTTATTAGTGGTGCACCTGCCCAAGAAGCTGGGTTAAAAAAGGGAGATACAATAGTCTCTATTAACAGTATAAAAATACAAAGCCCGGATCAGTTAGTTACATATACTAAAGGACACTTGGGAGAAAAACTTATACTTAAAGTAAAAGACCAAAAAGCAAAAACAAGAACTGTCGAAGTAACACCTCGAAAAACATACCCTAGTGATCAAGGACCAATGGGAGTAGCGATTTCCCAAAGCGTAACTACCAAAAAATATCCAATTTGGGAGGCGCCATTTGTCGGAACAAAAGAAGTGTTAAACCAATCAGTAATGATTGGAAAAGGGCTTTTTACTGTAGTATCTCAGTTGGTAACACAGGGGTCAGTTCCTAAGGATGTTGCCGGTCCTGTGGGAATAGCCCAATTAACCGGAACAGTTGTTGGAATAGGTTTTCCTGCAGTACTTTCTTTTGTTGCACTTCTTTCTTTAAATCTTGCGATAATAAATATTTTGCCTATTCCTGCTCTTGATGGGGGAAGACTCTTTTTTATACTTATCGAAGGATTTACAGGTAGAAAAGTCAGCCCAAGGATTGAAAACTACGCTCATACAATTGGTATGGCAGTGCTTTTAGGGTTAATTGCCTTGATTACAATACATGATTTACTACGAATAATTAGCGGTCAGCCTTTGATTCCTCAGATAAAGTAGCTTATTTTATAAAAAGGTTTCCGTTGAGTTCAAGAAATCTTTGTGATTTTGTTTGGATCTCTGCGTTTACAATGCCATCGTATCCCAATTCAATTTGAGTAAGAAGCGCCTCTGTAATAGCTCCATTTTCTCTTTGTAGTCTTTGAGCCATATCTTCCTTATTTCCTAAATACTCAAGCTCTTTTTCAGATAAACTACCAACATCGTCTTTGGTTGTTAGTACGTGTTCCATATTGTGTCTTATGCCTTCTACTTGTCCTGTAATTTCCAAAGCCATGCCTAGCGTACCTAGTTTATATAAGGCATCATCCCGTGATACTACTATTGCATAACCAAGTCCGTCTTCGGATACGGCAGCAGCTGCATACATAGGGGATTTCTCTTGGGGTAGCGAATCTACTGAAGTTATAACAACTGTATTAGCTTCACCATATAGTTGCAAGAAATGCGCAGCGCTTTTGAAGACGGGATTTTGGCTTTCTGCCATAAAAGCTAGCGTTGTATTAATTCTGTCCTTAGTTTCTTTTACCAATTCACTGTGATCCTGGATTTGTCCTTCTGGTAGGGGATCAAAAGAATGTCTTGTTAATGTTTCTTGCTCTCTTGCAATTTCTGAAGGGCCAAAATTTATAGTTTTTACTCCCTCAGTGATTAAATAAGGACTTATAGTAGCTTCTACAGTTGCCCTTCTTATTTCAGCTTCTGTTTCATAATATTTAAATAGAGCAACTCCAACGCTTGTTGCAACAATAGCTGATACCGCTAGCGCTTCTGCAATTTGTCTTCGTCTGTTTAATTTTTCTTTCATAATATTATATTGGTATGTAATTCAACGAAGTAAGATTATATAAAAATACCGTATTTTAGTCAAACACGGGTGTGTTAAAATTTAAATAAGGATGAAGATAATAAAAGTAAAAAATGCAGACGAGGGGGTTGTTCAGGCAAAAAGTCTTCTATATAAATACTGCAACAGCCAAACAGCTTTATTTCTATCAGGCGGCTTTACCCCAAAAACGTTATACGAACTCCTTGTTACAGAGAAAAAGCTAAAAATCGGTTCAGCTGCAATTGTAGATGAGAGATTTGGATTACCAATGCATCGGGATTCAAACGAAAAAATGATTAGAGATACAGGTCTTTTGGAGTATTTCAAATCATTAAATACGCCAATGGTTAAGATTTTAAATGGAAAAGATATTGAAAATACAACAAAGGGATATGAAAAAACAGTTTCTAAATTGCTTAATAGCTACAAGCAAAAAATTGCGATAATGGGAATTGGGGAAGACGGTCATACAGCGGGAATACCTGCTGGGCCTTACAATTCTAAAGATTTAGTAATAAAAATAGATAATTTTCCCTCTAAATTTAGAAAAAGGATTACCTTAACTTTTACAGCCTTAGAAAAAATGGATAAATTAATTCTTTTGGTTTTTGGTGAAAATAAAAAACAAGCTTTAAATCAAATGTTTGAAAAAGGAACAATTGAAAAACTTCCTGCAAGGTTTTATGTAAAAAAAGTATCGAAAAAAACAATTTTAATTACTGACCAAAAAATTTAAGTATTTGCCCGGATTTTTTGACTTAACCTCTGAACACCTTTATTAGACATCTTTGATTGCCAAAGTGTAATCGCCTCTTCACCTTCGAAATAGGTTGGAATTGCTGATTGTAAAGCCATTACCCTAAATCCTTGGCTTGGATGATAAAAAAGCTCATAGGTACGAAATAATTCATGGCTTTGACCGTTAATATTTGCAGTACCCATGTTTTGATCAACCCCACCCATTAAATACCCTCCATCAATCTGTAGTAGCGGATGTTCAAAATAAAAAGAGTGGAAAAAAAGAGGATTTGTATTAGCTGGTCTTATGTTAAAATGAACTGTATTTTCATCTCCATATTGAGTAACTCGTTTGTTTTGGTCAACATGAGAGATTAAACCCACAATAAATACTGCGATCCCTGGATTAGGACGCATAAAATGTTCCGGAACTATTGACTCGGGTTTTACTTCTGTTTTTGACATCTGGGTATTATATATTGACTGTTTAAGTTTATCTATATTTAATAACGAGTTAATACACTTTTTGATATTTCCATTTTTAACAGATCTTGTTTATAATCTCTCTATGACCCCTTTTATACTAGTAATCTTTGGCGCAACAGGTAATTTAGCAAGCAACAAACTCATTCCGTCTCTTTTTGCCCTTTTTAAAGGTAATCAGCTCCCTAAAGATTTTTATATCATCGGCTTTTCCAGAAGAGACTTAACAGATGAAAAGTTTCATGAGTATTTTAAATCTCAAGCAGAAGATGATAAATGGGGTGATTTTGCAAAACATCTTATCTTTACTCCTGGAAGTTTTGAAGAAAAAAATGGATACGAAAAGCTTAACCAAAAACTTTTAGAAATAGATGAGAGAATGGGCGCTTGTATAACAAGATTTTTCTATTTAGCAACCCCTCCTGACCACTATGAAACAATCTTGGATAAATTAGTGGAAACAAAGCTTTCTGAGGGTTGTGGACACGAAAAAGGAAATTGGACAAGGCTTATTATTGAAAAACCATTTGGAAAAGATTTGGATACGGCAAAACAACTGGATAAAAAACTTGCAGAAATTTTTGAAGAAAAACAAATATTTAGAGTAGACCACTATCTTGGAAAAGAGACTGTTCAAAACATGCTGGCATTTAGATTTGCCAATGGAATTTTTGAACCTGTTTGGAAAAAAGAATATATCGACCATGTTCAAATAACTTTTGCACAGGATGAGGGAGTTGGAACCAGAGGAAAGTTTTTTGACGGAATTGGAATTTTAAGAGATATTGCCCAAAACCATTTAATGCAGCTTTTAGCAGCGGTTGCAATGGAAAGCCCTAAAAGTTTTACAAAAGAGGATCTTCGTGATTCAAGAGCAAAGGTAATTGAAAGTTTAAAAATTGCTGAGGATAAGTCAATTGTCAGGGGACAATATGAAGGATATAGGGATGAAAAAGATATACAAAAGGATTCTGATACCGAAACTTTTGTTGCGATGAAAATGTTTGTAAATACGCCTAGGTTTGATGGTGTTCCTTTTTATGTAAGGGCAGGGAAGAAAATGGCAAAAGAAGTAGTTGAAATCTCAGTTGTCTTTACACAAACTTGCCATATTCTTTTTAAAGAATATGGATGTCCTGAGATTGGGAACGTAATTACCTTTAGAATTCAGCCTAATGAGGGAATATCTCTAAGATTTATTGCAAAAACTCCCGGTGCAAAACTAGGCCTTGAGTCTGTTGATATGAAGTTTAATTACAAAGAAGGTTTTGGAACAAACGGACTTGAAGCATATGAAAGAGTACTTTTAGATATTTTTGCGTCAGATCAAACTCTTTTTAACAGAAGTGATGAGCTGTCTAGTTCATGGAAGTTTATTACAGAAATTTTAAATAAATGGGAACAAAATAAAAGTGACTTATTAACATATACAAAGGGTTCTCTTGGTCCAAAAGAGGCTGACGAGTTAATAGAAAAAGATAATAGAAAATGGCTTTTAATATGAAAATAGGGTTTATTGGTCTTGGAAAAATGGGTAACAGAATGGTGGGAAAGTTAACTTCCGGCGGACACGACGTTGTAGTCTGGAATAGGACAGAGTCGGTTTCAAAAGATCTTCAAAAAGAAATTAAAACTATTATTGTTTCTTCTACGATTAAAGACCTTATAGAATCTCTTCCAAAACCGGCAGTTATCTGGATTATGGTTTCTCACAAGGGTGTAGATGAAGTCTTGAGAGAAGTTAAAAAATATATTGAAAAAGGAGACGTAATAATTGACGGAGGAAATTCTCACTTTTTAGATACAGAGAAAAGATTTAATGAATTTGAAAAATTAGGAATACATTTTCTTGGGGTAGGAACAAGCGGAGGAATCTTAGCAGAAAAAAATGGTTATCCTTTTATGGTAGGAGGAGCAAGAAAAGGATATGAAATTATAAAACCGATTTTAGATTCTCTTTCTAAACCAAACGGAGGGTATCAATATTTTGGAACAGGAGGGGCAGGGCATTTTGTAAAAATGGTTCATAACGGAATCGAGTATGGAGTTATGCAGTCCTTAGGTGAGGGGTTTGAAGTTTTAGAAAAATCAAAATATAATTTTAATCTTTTAGATATCGCAAAGCTTTGGCAAAAAGGGACTTTGGTTTCTGGTTTTATGTTAGACAGGGCAAAGGACGCATTAGAGAAAAACAACAAGCTTGATGATATTGTTGGAAGTATTGACGCTTCAGGTGAAGCCTTATGGACAATAGAGGAGGCTAAAAAGGAACAAGTAGATGTTGAAATAATTGAAAGATCACTGGAATACAGAAAAAGATCTAAAACAGACAAAAAAATTCAAAACAGTTTTACAGCAAGAATGGTTGCAGCGCTTCGCAGAGAATTTGGTGGCCATAGTGTAAAAGAAAAGACAGAATAGTATCTTGCTATGAATGTTACTTTTGATGATTTTAAAAAGATTGAAATAAGAGTTGGTAAAATTTTAACTTGCGAAAAGATCGAGAACGTAGATAAGCTTTTAAGATTACAAGTAGATTTTGGTGATTTTAAAAGACAAATTATTTCAGGAATAGCACAGTGGTATGACCCAAAAGATTTGGAGGGAAAATTTCTTCCCTTTATTGTAAATTTAGAGCCGAGAAATTTCATGGGAGAAGAGAGTCAGGGAATGCTAATGGCAATAGAGGGGGAGGACGGACCAATTTTTCTTGAACCAAATGAAGATGTAAAAATGGGAAGCTTAGTAGTTTAATTTTTAATAAATTCAATAACTTTTTCCCCTTCTGTCTGAAAATCATGAACCAATAGGTCTGGTTTTTGTTTTTTTAGTTTTTCAAAAGTGAATAATCCCGTTGAAACTAAAATAACTTCTATGCCTGCATCTCTTGCGCATTGAACATCTTTTGGAGTGTCACCAATAATTACAAGTTCGTTTTTACTTACAGTTCTTCTCAAAGTTTTCTGTGCATTTTCTCTTGCAATTTCTACTAAGTCTACTCTTTTAAAAACACTATCTCCAAAAGCTCCAAATCCAAAAAATCCTTTAACACCTGCTTTTTTTAATTTTATCCAACCGATTTCCTCAACATTTCCAGTTAAAACTCCCATTGGAATATTGGTCGCCTTTAATTCAAGAAGTATTGCACTAACGCCTGGAAGAAGTTGTGGGTTGGCGCTATTTTGATGCGTCTTGAAATAGTGACCCATTGCATTAGTAGCAGTTTTAATATTTTTTTTAATTTTTTCTTCTTGCAATCCATGAAATTTCATAACATCAATAATTATTTCATTGTCAACTTTTCCCTCGGTCCATCCTGCATCATCTTTTGTTGCATTGACACCATAAACCGTTTTAAAAGCGTGTCTAAAGGCATCAGCATGTAGTTTCCCTCCTGTTTTAAATAACGTTCCGTCTATATCAAAAAGCGGAATTTTCATTTAATAAAATATTTTCTTGGTATATAAAGTTGAGGTTGGTCAAAAATCTCAATGATTCTTTTTATCGAATTTCGAGAAGGGTTTGCTGTATATACGTCACAATAAATATTAAACAAAGCCTCCTTGTATAGTCCTTCTGCCCTGGCTTTTACATCATCGATTACTTCTTCGATTTTCCAATTTTCCATACCCATTAAATACCCATCACTAAAAGTATCATGAAGCCTAATTACTTTAGCAATTCTTTCTATAATTTTGTTATTAATTCCTGTGTCTTTTAAAAAGTTTATTACTATCGTAGACCCAAAATATTCATGTCCTGGCATACGAACTATTCCCAGCTCATTTACATGTCGTAATGGTTTTTCTATATCTCCTTCTTTATAATAAAGTAGTTTCCCGCAATCATGTAAAAGTGCAGTTATGAGCATAATATCGGACAATTTCGTGTTCTCAAATTCTGAATTTATAAACTCAAGAAATAATTTTTTAGCTTCTTTATTTTCAATAAAGCCTCCTTTAATTTGTTGTCGAGCAATGTTATATGTTTTTAAAAGATGATCATAAACAGTTTCGCTATCATGCCAAGGGTTATTTTCAACAACATCTTTTAATTTTAAAAAAAGGGGAGAACTAATTATATTCTCGATAACTTTGTCTAAATTCATGATTCTATTCTATCAGATTTTATAATATGTTATACTCAAATTCATGAGATATAGTAGTTTTTTTCCAAAAACACAGAAGAACGCACCAAGCGAAGCTGTGGCCATAAATCACAAATTATTAGTTAGAGCTGGCTTTATTGACCAATTAATGGCAGGGTCTTTTACTCTTTTACCACTGGGTTTTAAAGTAGTTGAGAAAATTAAAGATATAATAAGAGAAGAATTGAATAAAACAGGCGCACAAGAACTTTTAATGCCTCTTTTACACCCTCGTGATATTTGGGATCAAACTGGAAGATGGTCGGATCCTGACGTTAAGCAAATAATGTACCAGTTTAAAGATATTCATGACAGAGAATATGGCCTTTCTTTTACCCATGAAGAAATTGTTATGAATTTACTAGGCAAATTTGTACAAAGCTATAAAGATTTACCTGTTAAGGTTTATCATTTCTCAACAAAGTTTAGAAACGAACCAAGAGCAAAGTCAGGAATACTTCGAGGCAGAGAATTTATGATGAAAGATTTATACAGTGCCCACGTATCGGAGGAGGATATGTATGAATATTACAATAAAGTAATGGATGCATATATAAAGATATTTAAGAAAATTGGATTTGATGTAAAAATTGTTGAGTCAAGCGGAGGAGTATTTACTGATAAAAACAGTCATGAGTTTCAGGTACTGTCTGATGTCGGAGAAGACGCAATCTATTATTGCGACTCATGTGATTTTGCAAAGAACAAGGAAATCTTTAAAGGACAAGAAGGGGATGATTGTTCTAAATGTAATAATGGACACATAAAAACCTCAAAATCAATTGAAGTGGGTAATATTTTTCCCCTGGGTACAAAATATTCTCAAAGTCAAAAAGTTTTTTATACAGATAAAGATGGAAAGCAAAATCCAATCTGGTTTGCAAGTTATGGAATAGGGCCAACAAGAATTTTAGGAACACTTGCTGAGGTTTACCACGATGATAATGGTCTTATTTTTCCAAAATCAGTTTCTCCATTTGATGTCCATCTGATAAGTTTAGCTAAGAATGAACAAGCTCAAAAAATCCATAACCAACTTGAGGATGAAGGGATTGAGGTATTGTATGATGACAGGGAAGTTAATGCAGGAGAAAAGTTTGCAACGTCTGATTTAATTGGAATTGCTGTAAGGCTTGTTATAAGTGAAAAAACAGGGGATAAAATTGAATTTAAACAAAGAAATAAAAAAGAATCAGAGCTCTTGACGCTTGAGGAAGTTTTTAAAAAACTAAAATAGTCCAAAAACCTTAGCCCAAATTATTACATAAGCTCCAAAAAACACAACAGCTCCTATGGCAAAAAGAACAGGTAGCATATTTAATTTCTTTTTTTGTGAAACAGGCGCTGTTGAAGGTGATTGTGTAAATATACTTGTTGGATCAGATGGGGGAGATTGAGTTTCTTGTTTTGCTGGTTCAGGTTGTTGGGGCGTAGGCTCAGAAGGAACAGGATTTTGGGTAAAGACCTGGGCTGTTTGCATAAGAGGAGTATTAGGCTCAGGACTTGGAGTTGGAGCTGCTGGTTGGGGATTTTGTTGTGGTTGTCCAGGCTCTGCAGGAGTATTTTGAGCTTGAGAGGAGGATTTGGGAGTAAAATTACTTCCCATTACTCGTTCATAAGCTTCTCTTAGTTTTGGATCTAAATCATTCACGCTTTTAGGATTCATGGCAGTAATTTATTATAGCTTTTTTAGATAAAGTTTTGTCAAGTGGAGCGTATTAAGCAGTTGCAGATAGAGGTTTTCTTCCCATTTGCGTTACTAACGCTCTTTGTTGAAATAAAATTACTCTCCTAGAGGAATCAGGTATTGTGACTGCTTCTGGAATTATATAGCATGCAGGAGCAACTCTTTCTCCTGGTGCTTGTATACCAACTCCTTCACAAGCACTGGTATTTAAATAAGGGCAGGAAACTGCAGTTTTTGAAAGCCCTTTTTTTGCTGCAGCAATTCTTGCAGCATTTAATAATTCACAACTTACCATAAATTCAAACTAATTATTGGGATTATATTGATATTATTTTTTCTTGTCTGTGATAAATGTCTCAATATTTATTTTGCAGTTTTTAAGAGGATTTCTAAAAATTCGTTAAAACTAAGCCCTGCTGCTTTTGCTTGTTTTGGCAAAAGACTTCCAGGCGTAAGTCCCGGAATTGTATTTACCTCAAAAGCGTAGGGAATTCCATCATAGACCATAAAATCTGTTCTAGAATATGTGCCTAAATTAAAAGCCTTATGTATTTTTAATGTTATTTCCTTAATTTCTTCCTGAAGTTTTGGATCAACTGTAGTAGGATTTGGAATTTCTTTAGTGGAGACGTCATATTTGGTTTTATAGCTAAACCAGCTATCTTTTGTGGGGATAATCTGAAGGATTGGTAATGCTTTGTCGTTTAAAACTCCGACAGTTATTTCTATACCTGGTAGATATTTTTCTACAAATTTTTGAGCTTTTGAGTTTAAAATGTTGATTGCAGTGCTTTTTTTAAGATCAGATTTAGATTTTAATATTGTCACTTCTTTCGAAGATCCGCCGTTAGATGCTTTTAAAACACATGGAAAGCCGAAGTCTAAAATATCACTTTTATTTTTAACAATCTTCCATCTTGGAGTTTTAATGCCATTTTTATCACAATATTTTTTAAAAGGAATCTTATACCATCCGTTTTGTAATCCTTTATAATTTCTTGTTCCGACAATTGGTTTTTTAATTGTGGATAAGAATTTATGTAATTTTCCGCCTTCTCCTTCTTCTCCGTGCAATACAGGAAAGAGGACGTCAAAATCTTTGGAAACTTTTTTTATCCCCTCATAACCATTTCTTAAATCATAAAATTTTACTTTATGTCCGTTTTCAATAAGTGCTTTCTTAACGTTTCTTGCAGAATTTAGGGAAACAACTCTTTCCGAGGAATTGCCTCCTGTAATGATTAAAACTCTCATTAATTCTCTACTATATGTATCATTTTGATATATTTTTGTCAAAGTGGTGCTTTCAATTTGAAGCTAAAAAGGGTACAA
>CAYWPH010000024.1:0-11975 GCA_964460145.1 uncultured Gammaproteobacteria bacterium
AAGGATGACCTTCTCTTCTTCCGGTAATCATAATAGAAATGTATATTACTACATTAGGCTTATATATGTCAATTTTGTGCTGAAGTGGTGAATCGAACACCAATAACCGCTTCTTCAGAGCGGCGCCTTGACCACATTGGCAACTTCAGCATTTTTCTATTATACAATACTTGTGGACGCTTAGGGATTCGAACCCCAGACCTCCTCAGTGTAAATGAGGCGCTCTAAACCAGCTGAGCTAAGCGTCCGGAATTGTCTAATTTTAGCAAAAATACCCTTATCTTACAAATCTTTAGCTTTGAGGGATTTTGAGGTAGCATTATTCTTATTCTCTTTGGTTATCTGGTAGGCAACAAATGTTAAGACAACTACTCCCAAAATCTGGGTAGGAGTTAAAGCCTTGTGGTATAAAAAATAGTCAATAAAAATTGCCGTAGCAGGGAAAGCAAGCTCTAAAATAGAACTAATTTTTGCCTGGGTATGTTTAAGACCAAAATAATATATTGCCAGAGCAAGCATTCCAGTTGAAAAAGTAATAATCAAAAGAGTTTGGATTTGTTGGCCTGTTAGAGTAAAAAGAGCTTGAGTTTGGTTTTGTAAGGATATAAAAAGGAGTGCAAAAATCGGAGCAAAGAAAAATCTCTGCGCTGTTGCAGTTAGGAAATTAACTTTATTTAATACAAACTTACTTATAGCAGTTGACGTTCCCCACATAAATCCAGCTCCAATAGCAAATGCTGCGGCTATAATCGTTCCCGTTCCTGTATCTAGATTTACGTTTAGGTCTTTAAAGGTAACAAAATAAACTGCAATAAGTGCTACTACTGCTAAAGCTATAAACCTTTTTGTAATTTTTTCTTTTAACAAAAGCGCAGCTGCTGCAATTGCCCAAAGAGGTTGAAGTTGTTGCTGAAGTAAAACAACTACCGAAAAAGGCAGAAAATTAACTTGTTGCAGTGCTGATGTATAAAAAATCGTTCCAAGTGCTCCTGAAAAAAGCGAAACTGCAATAATTGCAATCCACTGTTTTTTTGTCATTTTTCTTAGATCCCCTACCCACTTAGAAGCAAGAAATAAAAGTATTATGAAGCCAAATAAATGTTCATAAAAAACTATTACTGCAGGAGGAAGTGAGTAAAGACTGATTCTTAACACTCCATCTAGTGCCCACAAAACCGCAGCTATAACAATAAAGAAAGGTGCAATCGATATTAATTTATTCATAAAAAATACCCCTTTTCGGGGTACACATAAATACCAAATAGACAAGCATGCCTATTTAGGTAACATATTCTTCCTTTCATCCCGACTTTACGGTCGCTGTCTTAGTTTCAAAGACTCATGTTGCTTACGCAACTCGTAGAGTTTACTACCGATTTTGACTTACACAAAACCCCGAAAGAATAGATAAAGAATATTGTATTAAAAGAGGTTTGTCAATGGCGTGTCCTGGCTTTTATTGGCTATATTGACAGAGCATTGTGTCACGCCCCAATGCTTGGCATCGGAGTTACCTTGGCGCTTGACAGTTCATACCTCTAAATTCTATAATTCCACAATTATGTCAGCACGTTTAGTTGAAGCTATTCGAAGATTAATTCCCGAACGTAAAGGAAAACCCAAGCCGCTTATTGCCACCTCTTTTTACGAATTTATATCATTTGTTGAAAATGAGGGCGTAACAAGAGTTGAGGCGGATAGTCTTAGGGAAATTAAAGGCAGATCAACTAATTCAGGAACCGTAGGCCGCATAGGAATTTATGAATATTCAACATTTTATTTTTCACAGTCACCAACAGGAAGAAGCATTAAATTTAAGGAAGTACATAAGGAAGAATTTGGCAGCGAACGCGGTATCGCTGACGCTGAACGAAGAGGTAGAGACGGATTAAAGGGTTTAATTACAGCTGAAGCAAGATTGCTTGAAATCAAAGAAAGATTGCCGCAGGTAGAAGTAAGCGGACCTGCTAATGAGTTTAATGATGAGAAACGGGCGAGAATGTGGGAAGAAGCAAAGACTTACGGTATTACCCCTTATCCCAAAACATCCAGACCTGTCAGATAAAGATAGACTTTCAAACAGAAAGATTTTGAAAATTATTTAAATTTAAAGTGGATTTAAGTTATATTCGCTGCTGCTGAGCTTGGACAAGAGTGCAGATGAGAGAACTCGAACCTCTGACTCCCTCAGTGTAAATGAGGTACTCTAACCAGCTGAGCTAGGAGTCCATTTGTTCAAAATATAGCTGAATTTAATAAATCTATCAAGGTTAAATTGACACCGTCTTATTTTTTAGCTATAATTTCTCGATGAATGCAGAACGTATAAGGCATAGAGTGGCAAGGTTAACAGTAGCATCAACAATCCCAGAAGCTCCCAATTCTCCGGACAGACCTTTCTTAGTGGGTAAAACAGCTATTGTTACAGGAGGAAGCCGTGATGTCGGACGCGGAATAGTTGAAGCACTTGCTGCCCAGGGTGTTAGGGTTATTTTCTCATACAATAATAAACCAAGAAGAGCGAATGAGGTTTTGGCAGGTATTGAGCAAGCCGGTGGGAGCGCTTACGCAATAGGAGGAGATACCTCAACGCCAGAAGGAAGAGATGCCTTTTTTGCGTCTGTAAATGACATCCTAAAGGGTGAGAAAGTAGATATCTTAGTGCTTAGTGCTTCAGGAAAAACTCCAGAGCATAACCAGGATACCTCAAAAGATTTGTTGGATAAATTTTTGCCCCAAATTAATAAAGGTGGATCTGTAATACAGGTGCAAAGTGTTCCTAGCCATTTTCTTGAGCCGCTTAGGGGTTCATTTTCTCTTGGAGATTACAATAACGTGGCTATAAACAAAAATGCGAATCTTCGCTTATTGCGTGGAAGAATACCTGAAATGGAAGAGCATGGTATTAAGTTTTTGGTAGTATGTCCGCCAATAGTCTCCGGTACTAATAATGTTGATTTTGCCAATCGGAGAGATCCAACAGCAGAGCCAAAGCACAATTTGGTTACCGATAGGCTTGGGCTTCCAAGACATGTAACAAAAGAGATAGTTGGGGAAAAAATTGTCCAGCTTTTATTAAGCCCTGATATTAAAAGCGGACATATGGAATTTTTTAATGACGTTGAGGATATGTTAACACCACTTGAAGAAATATACGGAACGTCTGCAATCTATGTAAACACCTTAAAAAGGTTGCAGGAGATTGATGATCAAACACGTGGAATTGGAGTTGGAAGAGCAATTATCTCCCTTGAACAAGCAACCAGATCAAATGATCCAAGAATGATTGATCGAGTTTGGGTTAATGCTGCAGGAGATTATGAAGGTAGGGTCAGAGTTAAACCGGAACACGCAAGAGGTCATTTTGTAGAAAAAAGTGGTTTGCCTCAAATTTTACCTGGACATAAGCAGATTAGAGCTGCAATGGATGCAATAGGAATGATTGAAAGAAAACTGGGAAAACATAAGGGCAAAGTAAGACTTGCTGGTTTTGAAAGTGCGGATTTTTTAAGTGTTGTAGTTGCGGATGGAAAAACAAGGTTACAAGTAGTTCCAAAACTTAATGATAACGGTACATATGATGTAGAAATCTTAAGAGAAAGCGATGGAGAAAGAACAGCTATAATTAGAGGACTTAGGGTAAGATCTGCCAAGGATTCAGAAAGTAATCAATTACTTGAAGACCAAATTTTAGAAGGAGTAGCTCAGGCAATGGGAGTTGTTGGAGTTAGTGACTTAACTGATAATATGCCACTTTTAGTAAGTATTGGTAAAACTGACTTTGTCGATGGAGGAATTAATGCCGGAGAGGGAATTGATTATAGTGTTGTTGTTGAGAAGTCTGGAAAAAGAGGCATAGAGGGTTCTGCTCTAATATACTCAGAAGGACGACTAATTGGAGAGGTAAACAGTATTAAAGCAGCTTTAGTTCGTAAAGACACTGTTTACAGGCTTTTGAAATAGTGCGGATGAGAGGACTTGAACCTCCACGCTTTTTAGGGCACATGCACCTCAAGCATGCCTGTCTACCAGTTTCAGCACATCCGCAAAGTTTCTATATTATACATTTAATGTGATTTCGAGGCAAGAATTATGTTGTGGGTATATTATAACCAGTTATCTTTTCAAGATAGGGTTTTATTGACTCATCCAAAATTTCATTAAGATTAATTTTGACAAACTGCTGCAAAATATTTTCAAGTTCAATCCCAAGATTTCGTCTTTTTTCAACCTCTTCTAAAGCAGAAAGAGGATGATCGCTATCTTTGTACCTTTTAATTACATCATCAAATCTTTCATTAACACTTACTATATTATACGGAGCACATCTAAGATCAGCGTAGGTTACTATTGCTAGATTATAATCTTTACTGTCAATTACTTGTTGTAGCTTTGAACTGCCACTATTCCCAAGGAGATATAAAACTTTATCACTTACTTTTATTTCTCTTGCGATTTGTTGTGTAGCTTTGTGATCATCGTTATTAAATTTTTGTTTATAAATTTTTTGCTGTGTTTTCCAAAAGTTTAAGTTTTTCTTCTCTTGATCAGTCAGCATGGTAGATGCATCAAGATTAAACTTAATAATGTTACCTGTGTCATGAATTAAGAGAGCTTGAACTACAGAATCTTTATCAATATTTTCTTCAAAGTTCCAATTATCACAGATTAATGCGCCTACCGATGCTGCTCTTAGCATATGCATTTGTAAAATATTAGGTATTGGATATTTTTTATAGATTGAAGAAATAATCATGGTATTTTTAGGCAATTGGTGCCCGAGGGGAGATTCGGACTCCCAAATTCTTTCGAATACAGCGTTCTGAACACTGCGCGTCTACCAGTTTCGCCACCCGGGCTTTACTGTAAATTATAGCAAATACTTGACATATAATAATGAATAATCTTTAATATATATATGGATCCAAATCAAGCTCAAGCAAGTTCAGCACCTCAACCAGTACCTGTTCAGCCAGTTGTTCAAACTCCCCAACCACCTATTGAAACTCCAAAGAAAAGCAATAAGAAGCTTATTTTAACTTTAGCAGTTGTTTTAGTTGCTGTTTTATCCTTGGTTGGAGCAGGAACGTATTATCTAAGCTCAAATTCTAATAATAGTGCGCAAACCCAAAGCTCTCAAAATACCTATACTCCAACTCCTACGATTACGTCAGTACCATCTGAGCCGGAAATAACGTCTAAGGATACAAGTAACACTTCTTTGGAAGAGGATGCGAAAGTTATTGATCAAAATATTACTAATTTAAATAGCGATGTAAGTTCAGTTGACAGTAGTTTTTCAGACCAACAGACAGATTTAAATTAATATGAAAATATTTTCTTTTATCTTAGCTTGTATTTTACTTTTATCAGTAGTAAGTATTTCTTATGCTCAAGGAGCTATTAAAAGGGACAATTTAAGATCTGGTTCGGCTTCTGCTCAAAGGCAGGCAATTCAAGCCCAAAACCAAACAGAGAGGATGGAAAACCTTAGGGAAAGAGGATATAAGGAAATCGACAGAAGAATTGCTTCTTTGGAAAAACTAATTGACAGGCTTTCCCAAATGAAAAGGTTATCCTCAGAACAACTTGAAGATTATAAGTCTCAGATTCAGGAAAACATTGATGGATTAACTGCTCTTAGGGTAAAAATTGAAGCTGATACCGATCTTACAACTCTGCAAACAGATGTTAAATCAATAGTTTCGGGATACCGCATATATGCTTTTTTTATGCAATATATTCATCTTAATGCAGCTTATGACAGAGCATATACTGTATACAACAATATGAATACAGTTTATGGAAAACTTAACACAAGAATTGAAGAAGCAAAAACAAACGGCCAGGATGTATCCGAACTTACTACCCTTTTATCAGATATGAATGCAAAATTAAATGATGCAAAAACATTACTTGACGCAGGCCTTGCTGAGCTTTTTGGTTTATCAGCATCCGGATATCCGGATAACAAATCAAAACTTACTGACGGACGATCTAAGCTAAAAACAATTCATCAGGATTTAAAAGCAGTGCATATTGACGGCAGAAAGATAATCAACGGACTAAAAGCATTAAATAAAGATAATCTAACTCCAACCGTAACAGAGTAACAGGCTTCTCTATCCTTTAACATTTTTTGCTATAATGCTTCTCATGACTGATGAAAGAGGTATAACAACTGGAGTAATAGATGCTGTTATAGATGGAGTCAGCGTTTATTTTGATGGTAGTGGTGTTCAAATTGACGATATTCCAAACGATGGACAAGAGCAAACAGCATTTAATATGGCTAGCCATGGTAATTCTGATTTATTTATTGGATTAGTCGACTTAACGGGAGAATCGTATATTCCCAAGCTGAGATTTAATAGTGGATTTGGTGGACCCAATATTGAGCTAATTTTTGAAGAATTAGTCTTGATTCGTGATTCATTCAGATCTCATAGGGGGCAATTAATGGTTATTCCGCCTTTAAGAGCTGGTATGGATAGGATTCCAAGACATCTTCCATTAAAAGTTCAAAAAGGAAAAGATACAGATCCTTTCCAACTCAGAATTACAGATATTACTGATGATAAGGGATATGGTGAGATGCGTAGCCAAATGGATCTAGAATTGGCAAGAGCAGGTGATGTAACTCTTGCTGTAAGGGGAGACGATGAACAACCACCTTTAAGTATAGTTTTCAAAACTGCAGAAAATGGAGGAAGATTTCCAGTTATGGCTCAGGCTTTTGGAAGAATTGCAACAAGACTAGCTGGCGCGCGCCGAGGATAAATTATTACTTACCTACCAAGATAATTGCATTTGGAATATCTCTTCCAGGTCCGACTTTATATCCTCCGCTATAAAGGGCAGTTGATCCCCCGCTATCTAAATTTAGAGCATTTTGAATACCCATTGTTTGTAATACTCTTGCCATTTGTGCAGCATTAACTCCATGGACTACTCCTATATAAACAGTAGAGCCAGAAGACCCTACAAAGCTTCTGGATCCAGCACCTATCCTTTTTACATCATCATCTCCACCAAATACAACTTGTCCTCCTAAAACAAGAAGGGGTTGGTTGGCTAAAACGCTGTCTGCGCCAGTATCTCTTCCCCACTGAAGAGATTGGGAGACAAAACGAGCGCTGTTACCAGAAAAAATTACTGCAGGAACAGTGCTGTAAACATTATTTGCAGAATTAAAATATACTTTATTTTTATTCATTAGAAGCGTGTCAAACGAGTTTGTTTTACCAGCGCAGGATGGATATGATGCCGGGCAAAAATATGATCCGTTAACACCTGCAAATCCCCCATTTCTTGAGACATAGGTGGAAAGAGGAAGTACAGGACAATCATTTGAGCAATCACCATCTGCTGCGGTATCAATTATTACTCTTGTTGAATTTAAGTCGGCAGCAACAATATCTACAATAAATTCCCCAAAATCAGTTTTAACTTTTTGGCGGCTAAATCCAGATCCAGGAGGCAGATTATTAACAGCAACATTTTGAGGACTAGGTACAGAAACTTTAGTTAATTTGTCAGTTTGTTTTTTAATAAGAGCGTTTAAGGATGAAATATTTGCACTTGCAGAGGAAAAGTTTTTCTCTGAAAGAAAGTTAAGTGTTTGTGCAAACAACTTATCCATTTGATCCGTATCCACTTTTGCATCTTTTAAATCAATGATATTCTCGTAGCTTGTAATAAGTTTTTTATACTCATCATGAATGCTTTTAATTTCAGCTTCCAGTTTTTTGTTTTTTACAACCTGATCTACGTTTTCTAGTGCAGTCAGCACTTTTTGAGTATCTGAAAGTTTTTGTGAAATAATTGCATTTTGCTCTATGTAGCTTTTAACTCTTACCCCTAGATAAATATTTATTAAAACAAATATTGTTAAAGCTACAATTAAAGAGGCTAATAAAATATTTACTTTAGTTAAATGGATTTTTAGATTATTTAATTTAATAATATTTGGCAGTTTGGAAAACATTTATAAATCTATTATATATAAAAAAATCAGTTTGATTCCACAAGTTGCTTTAGGGGGATCATGTAGTAGTCTTTCCATCCTTGTTCAATGTCATCAGCCTCGTTATCAGGAATATCCGTATGAATTAGTTCAACTATAGTTTTATTATCCAAAGAAGTTAGTAAAAAAGTAACAATTGAAGGTTTTTCCCATTTGCCTGAAAACCAATCTTGAACAAGCTTTTTGTTTTTTACAACCTCTTTATTTTTTCCGTAAATATCTCCTCCCCAAAGCACAAATTCAAAACCTTCTTGGTCACTCATTTTTACCGGTCCCCCGCCCCATTTTTCTATTGTTTTAGGATTAACCAAAGCGTCCCAAACTTTATCAACTGAGGCATTTATTTCATACGTTTGTTTTATTGATTTCATATATTGATGGTATTATATTCCTCCGAAATATTCCAGTATTGGAATTGGGGTACCAAGGTCGTTTTCCTTCTTCGCTCTTTGTAAAATCTTAAAAAAGTGTTTATCTTTTTCACTTAAAGTAACGAGTTTATTTTTTTCTAAAAATTGTGGGTCAACTCTTCTAAACTTTCTTTTCTGCATTAATTTACTCATCTTATATTTTCTTAAAGATTTATTTCTTAAAACTTTAAGAGTTTTTAAAATTTTTCCATCTTTTGATTTTTCTAATTTTTCAATTATATATTGATCATATTTCCAAAAATCCTTAAATTTAATAATTTTTTTATCAAGCGCATATCTTAAAAGATTTGCAAAGATAAAATATCTTGCGTTTGCTTCAAATCCTCCCCAGTGGTTTTCTTGAATACTTAGATAGTTTAATGCAAAGAGCTTTGCTGCCTTTTTATTATTAAAGACTATTTTGTTATCTAAAACTAAAAGATTATTTATACAAAATCTTGCCTTTGCTTTAGGAAATTCTCTTAGAGAATAATCAGCTCTGTCAGCACAAAGCATAGGAAGTGGTCTTTCTAAAAGTCCAAAATGTTTGTAGTCAAATATTTCTTCAGGAATAAATTTATATTTTCTCAAAATGTTTGAAAGAGTTTTTGAATTCATAAAATTTTTGTGGTGCTGATCTTGGAAGTTTTCATCTCCCCCACCTTTTCCAATTACCCAATCAATAAGATGGGAAAACGCAGTATGGGAAATGTCGTGTAATAGTCCTGCAATTTGTTCTTTTTCGCTAGCACCTAACTTTTTTAACAAAATCATTACTCCGATACTATGTTCAAAACGTGTTATGTTTTTGATAAAATAATATTTATCAGGAATTCCGTACTGGGCAATCTTTTTCAGTCTTTGAAACGGTGCTGATTTAATAATCTCGACAGCTGCACTAGCTTCTATTTTTACTTTTCCATAAATTGGGTCATTAATTACCATAAAAGATTTACAATACTAACTAGTCTTTTTGTTTTTTATCTAAACTCGTTATGGGAAGAATATAACAAAAGAAAAATGCCAACACAAGTAGAAATGTGTTATATTTACAATACATTCTCGTTGTAAAATTAAAATGAAGTACTTTACTCTGGTCATAATAATTTTAGTAGTTTTTGCAGGAGGAATATTTTTCTTCAATAAGGAAAAACCAAATTCTTCCCCGGTTAGTATAGTTTCGCAGCCTGAGCAAAGTGCACCTGAGGATACTCCCCTTTCAAGTATTATTGCAAAGGATCTTGATACCCCATGGTCAATTACGTTTTTACCAAATAAAAGCTTTTTGGTTACAGAAAGAAAAGGAGATGTCTGGCTTATTGATCCAACTAAAAATTCATCCTCATCTCTAATTGCAAAAATTGAAAATGCAAGAGAAATTGGAGAAGGAGGACTTTTAGGAATAACTCTTCATCCAAATTTTGAAACAAACAATTTTGTTTATTTGTATTACACATATACCCAAAATGGGAAAAATACTTTAAATAGAGTTGTTAGGATGGTATTTAAAGATAAAAAATTAACAGATGAAACTGTTATTGTTGATAAGATTCCTGGCGCTTCAAATCATAACGGCGGCAGAATAAAATTTGGCCCAGATGGCTTTTTGTATATCGCAACAGGAGATGCTCAAAATCCCTCTCAGGCACAAGATAAAAATTCCCTGGCAGGTAAAATCTTACGCGTTACAGACGGTGGACAACCTGCAGATGGTAATCCTTTTAACAACTTAGTTTATTCTTACGGTCACAGAAATGTTCAAGGACTTTCCTGGGATAGTAACGGAAATCTTTGGGCAACAGAGCACGGCAGATCAGGCGTTCTATCAGGATTAGATGAATTAAACTTAATACAAAACGGAAGAAACTATGGCTGGCCTGATATTGAAGGAGATGAGAAAAGATCCGGCATGGAGACTGCCCGCAGGAATTCAGGATCTACTACTTGGGCTCCAAGCGGGGCTTCTTTTATCGGAAATTCCCTTTTCTTCGGAGGACTTAGAGGACAAAGCCTATATGAGGCAATAATTGAAAACGGAAAGGTTATTGATGTTAAACAACATTTTAATACTGAATTTGGGAGAATTAGGGATGTAGTACTTGGCTCGGATGGCTTTTTATATATCACAACCAGTAATCAGGACGGAAGAGGAGCTCCAAAGACAGGTGATGATAAAATTATTAAAGTAAATATTGAAAAGATATAAGAAAATTGATTTTAAATACTTAGGTAAATTTTATTTAAAAGTGCTAGAATTTTAATTTGAATGCTAAAAGCTCATTTCTTCAAAGTTAAATCAAGAATTGGAATTATCAATAACCCCAATAAGCAAAAAGGAAATAATATAGGCGTTGAAGACGGAGCTGATCATATCCTTGAAGAAAATTTTCTAAAAAATATAAAAAGCTATTTAGTTTCGGATTTTAGTTTTCCCGACCCAGAGGATTTATCAAAGGAAATTTTTTTCGTAACAATTAATAAATATATTCTTGATCTTCAAAACAAAATTAATAGAGAAATAGAAAATGATGAAGTACAAATTGTTATCGGTGGGGATCACAGCGTTTCTCTCCCTTCGGTTTTAGCAGTAATTGATAGAACTGGAAGTTCAAAAAAAATAGGATACGTGCATTTTGATTCCCATGGAGATATAAATTTATATAGACAAAGTCCTTCTAAAAATTTTCATGGTATGTATCTAAGACCTCTTTTTGATGATTTTGATATTTCAGTAATCGATAGCCTTTTGGTTGATAAAATACCAACGGAAAACGTACTTATGATTGGCAATTTAGACCTAGATGAAGGAGAGTTTAAATTTATAAATGACAAAAATATAAAAACCATTTCAAGGCAAAATTTAGTTTCGGATAATAAAAAGACTTTAAAGACATTCAAAGATTTTATTAATAATTTTAAATATTTACACGTTAGTTTTGACGGGGACGTATTGGATAAATCAATATTTCCCGCAACAGGAATACCAGCGCAAAATGGTTTTATGTTAGGTGAAATAATGCAATTTATTGATTTAATTTCAAAACACAGTAATCTTTCTTTTGACATATCGGAGTTTAATCCATATAAAAAGGGTGCTTTGAAGTCTAAGGAGATTTGTCAACAGATACTTTTAGACGTACTGAGAAGATAGCTTATTTTTGTTTAATAAAAGCTTTTGAAAAAACTTCTGATTCAATATCTGTAAAGACTTTCAAAACTTTAACGTCCAAAATTGTTTTGTTTTTCTGAAGCGTTAAGCTTGTTATTTGAATCTTACCAATATATCTATAATTAAAATTGCAAAACTCAAGAGGTTTGTTAATTGGTAAAAAATGCTCTCCATTTTTTACAACATGAAACATACTTCCCTTTTTAATCTTTTTAAGATTAAAGTTTTTGGGAAGCTTTAATATCGTATTTATCTCAACAATGTAGCCCATTTTGAGTTATTGTATCACAAAGTAAATTTTAGGAGTTGACTACAAACAACAAAACGAATAAATATAAATAATAAAAAATTACTAAAAAAACCACAAAGT
>CAYWPH010000025.1:0-11384 GCA_964460145.1 uncultured Gammaproteobacteria bacterium
AAAACTCTTCACATAAAATTAAAAATTTTATTGGGCAAATGCCTTTAAAAGATTTTGTTCTGTTTTTGTTCCTTTAATACTTTTAATCTTAGTTTCTTTTGATTTGTTAAGATTTGCCAAAAAATGGCAGGAGTTTGACCCTAAAAGCTTAGCTTATCCCCTTGTTGCAGTAGAAGATAAATTTAGACAAATCAGCGGCTTTGAAAGGGTTTTTGGAAACTTAGGCAGTGAAGCGAGTGTATATTATAAATTGCCATCAATTGAAGGCTATGATGCCGTATATAACCAAAGGTATGGACAATTTATTGCTTCAGTTAAAAATGGTGATCTAGAGAACTCTCCAAGGTCTGTAGTTTCATTCCCTAAACAGGGTTTACATTCTAGAAAAGCTCTCGATCTTTTAGGTGCTAAATATTTTGTGCATAAGCTTTCCGATGGAAGGTCTTCCTGGGTATTTCCTTTCTGGAATTATCCGGATGAGTTTAAGCTTATCTATGACGATGAAATCTATCAAATATATGAAAATTCAGAAAGCTTTCCAAGAGTTTTTCTTGCCGGAGATTATAAAGTACAAACTGATCCCCAAGAAATATTAAATACAATGTTTCTAGAGGATTTGGATTTAAGAAAAACCGTAGTTTTAGAAAAAGATCCTAGGGTAAAGTTAGATATTAAAGATGGCAGTGCGCGCGTGGAAAAATATTTACCAAATGAAGTAACAATTAATACTAAAGCTGATGGAAGTTCGTTATTGTTTTTGTCAGATTCGTACTACCCGGGTTGGAAGGTATATGTAGATGGAAAGCAATCTGAAATATACAGAGCTGATTTTACATTTAGATCTGTAGTTGTACCAAAAGGAGAACATAGTATTAAGTTTATTTATGATCCAATGTCGTTTAAATTAGGCTTAGGACTTAGTATTTTGGGCGTAGTTTTAATTTTAGTAGGGTTTGTAGGTAAAGGTAGGGTTATTTTTTTTCCCAGAATTTAAGTTCTGAAAGCGTCATTTTTTTCTTGGCAAAAAAGAAAAGGTAAGCAATTTCTGCAATTCCAATAGTATTAAGTATCAAAAGGCCAACGAACCAGTTTCTTTGTTTTAGGTTGGCTGCTCTCCAAAGTGCAATTCCTTTCCAAAAAATTGACCAAAGATAAACTCCAAAGAAAAGTAGCGCTGGAAATTCGGTAAGGTTCAAAAAATCATTCACTTAGGGTAATTATATATCAACTCTTTATAAATATGCAATCAAGACTAAAACTTGGTAGAATAAAGTTAATGAGGATAGGAGTATATGATCCGTACCTAAATACCCTGGGAGGCGGCGAAAAATACATGCTTATAGCTGCAAGTTGCCTTTCAACTAAGCACGAAGTTTTTGTTTTTTGGGATCAAGATGATATTTTAACTTTGGGCCAGAAAAAATTTGAAATAGATCTTTCTAAAGTAAGCCTTACTCCAAATATTTTTAACCAAGAAATATCAACTATTAGAAGATTTTTAGAAACTAAAAAATATGATGCTATCCTTTTTCTAAGTGATGGAAGTATTCCTTTTGTAGCGCCTAACCTATATATACATTTCCAGTTTCCTGTTGAGTGGATCAATACTAAGGGGTTTTTGGAGAAACAAAAAATAAAAAGAATTAAAAAGATAATCTGCAATTCTAATTTTACTAAAGAACATATAGATAAAAAGTTTAACATGGATACAATAGTTTTGTATCCACCTACTTACTTTAAGTCAAAAATGCCCAAAGTTGACCTAGAGGGCAAAAAAAATATTATTTTAAACGTTGGAAGATATGCTACTTTTCCAAATAAAGCAAGCGTTAAAAAACAGGAATTTATGATAGATGCTTTTAAAAAAATGTGTGATCTTGGACTTACAAATTGGGAGTTTCATCTAGTAGTAAGTTTTCTTGAAAACGATAGGGAAAACGTAGCAAAATTAAAAGAAAAAATAGATAAGTACCCAATTAAAATTTATGAAAATGTATCTTTTGAAAAACTTTCCGAGGAGTATAAGATATCAAAAATTTATTGGCACGCTGCAGGAGTAGGAGAAGATTTAGTCACTCATCCTGAAAGAGCAGAGCATTTTGGTATAACAACGGTTGAAGCAATGTTAAATGGAGTTTTGCCTATTGTGATAGACGCGGGAGGACAAAAAGAAATTGTACAAGACTTTGAGGCAGGTTTTTTATGGACAAATGCAATTGAGCTTATTGAAAAAACTTTTTTAGTTGTAAAAGATCCTAAGCTACTGGAAAAGCTTTCAAAAAATGCCATAAAAAATGCAGAAAGGTTCTCTACAGATAGTTTTTGCCAAAAAATAATAAATATATTCAACTGATGAAAATACGATTGATTTTTTTATCGCTAATTTTTATATTAGTTTCTTTATTTTTTAAAGACCTTTTAATAAAAGGAAACCTTCCCATCCCTTCAGATACTATAGTGGGTCTTTATTATCCTTACAAAGATTTTTATGCAAAAGATTATCCAAGAGGAATACCTTTTAAGAACTTTTTGATAACAGATCCTATAAGGCAACAATATCCATGGAAAAATCTGACAATGGAGGTAGAAAAGAAATTTGAATTACCATTATGGAATCCTTATAATTTTTCGGGAACACCGCATCTAGCCAATTTTCAATCTGCAGTTTTTTCTCCATTTAATCTCATCTTTTTTCTTTTGCCCTTTTCATTGTCTTGGAGTCTTTTAATATTTCTGCAGCCACTTCTAGCAGCCAGTTTTTTATTTTTTTATCTTGATAATCTTAAGTTAAATAAGAAGGCATCTCTTTTTGGAGCCATTTCGTTTGCCTTCAGTGGTTTTTCAATTGCATGGATTCAGTGGGGAAATATACTGGCAACGGCAATGTGGCTTCCATTAATTTTACTTAGTGTAGATAAAATATTTTCAGAATTTCAAAACAATAGTTCTAGAACTTTATTTTCTAAAATAAAATGGCCATTGGTTTTTGTTTTTTCAACAGTTTTTTCTTTCTTTTCAGGGCATTTGCAAATATTCTTTTATTTAGCTTTTGTTTCTTTATTTTATATTTTCTTTAAATGGTTTTTAAATAAAAGACCTATAAAAGCTTTGGGTCTATTTGTACTTTTATATATTTTATTCTTTGTTTTAACTTTAGTTCAGTTACTTCCAGTTTTACAGTTTATTTCTCTTTCAGCAAGAGATGTAGACCAAGCAGGTTGGATGATAAAGGGATGGTTTATTCCACTTCAAAACATTATTCAGTTTGTTGTTCCTGATTTTTTTGGAAATCCGGCAACTTTAAATTACTTTGGAATTTGGAATTATGGAGAATTTATAGGGTATGTTGGAATTGCAGCATTAGTTTTTGCTTTTATCGCAATATTTTTTAAAAGAGATAAAACTACATTATTTTTCCTGATTATTTTACTCGCAGCTTTAGTTTTTGCCTTCCCCAATTTTATCTCTAAACTTCCGTATAGATTATCTCTTCCTTTTATCTCAACTTCACAACCAACAAGACTTATTTTTATAATTGATTTTTGTTTAAGCATACTTGCTGCTTTTGGTTTGGATTATTTTATAAAAGAAAAAAAGCTTAAGAAGATACTGTTTATATTAGCTTTTTTCTCTTTAATATTTTTAGCTGTTTGGGGATTTGTGTTGGGAACAGGATTTAGTTTAATTACGCCAGAGAATTTATTAGTATCAAAAAGAAATTTAATATTTCCATCCATTTTATTTCTAATAACATCAGTTCTTTTAGTTTTATACCTTTTCAAAGATAAACTTAGGATCCCTAAGAGAGCAATAGAGTATTTCCCGTATTTACTTATTGCACTTTTAGTTTTTGATTTATTTAGATTTGGCTGGAAATTTTTGCCTTTTACAAAATCAGAATATTTATACCCAAAGACAGCTACAATTAATTTTCTTACAAAAAATACACAAAATTATAGGGTGATGGAAACAGATTCCAGAATCCTTCCCCCCAATTTTTCTATAATGTACAAAATTCAAAGCGTCGACGGATATGATCCTTTATATCTTCAAAGATACGGAGAGCTTATGGCAGCTATTGGAAGAAATAGGCCCGACATATCTACGCCATTTGGTTTTAACAGGATAATTACTCCGCAAGGATATTCATCGCCAATATTTAGTCTTTTGGGTGTTAAGTATATTCTTAGTGTTGAGGAATTAAATACAGGAGGATTTAATAAGGTTTTTGAGGAAGGAAGCACAAAGGTCTATGAAAGCGCAACTGTTTTAGATAGGGCATTTTTTATTGGAAAAACAATAGCTGCAAAAGACAAGCAAGAAGCGATTAATTTAATGTTTGACAATAAATTCCCTCTTAAATTTAGGGCAGTAGTTGAGGGTGGAGGTAGTCAATCTCTATCAAGAGATTGGAGTGTGGGTAAATCAAAAGTAACCAAGTATGAAGAAAACAGAGTAGAAATTAGCACAGATAATAAAGGAGAAGGATTTTTAATCTTAACTGATAGCTTCTATCCCACCTGGCATGCAGCAGTCGATGGTATTGAGACTGAAATATACTTGACCGACTATAATTTTAGAGGGATAATTATTCCTAAGGGTAAACATCAAATAGTTTTCTATCAGACTCTATTTTAAATTATGAATTTAAGCGTAGTTATTCCAAACTATAATGGAGAAAAAATTTTATCTAAGAATCTACCTATCATCTTAGATGAAATTAACAATTATAAAGATGGCAAAACCGAAGTAATCATTGTAGATGATGCTTCCAAAGATAATTCAACTGGTCTTATAAACAAATTTCCGCAGGTTGCACTTTTAGTAAATCCAAAAAATTTGGGATTTTCCAAAAGCGTTAATAAAGGCGTATCTTATGCAAAGGGGGACGTAATAATTCTTTTAAATACAGATGTAAAACCTGACAAAAATTTTCTTGCGCCTCTTTTAGTACACTTTAAAGATGAGAATATTTTTGCTGTAGGATGTATGGATAAAAGCATAGAGGGAGAAAAAGTTGTTTTAAGAGGTAGGGGAGTTGGTATATGGAAAAGGGGACTATTAATTCATCAAAGAGGGGAGATTAATGCCTCTGACACTCTCTGGGTTAGCGCAGGATCTGGCGCATTTAGGAAAATCACCTGGGATAAGCTCGGGGGGCTAAATGAGCTGTATAGTCCTTTTTATTGGGAAGATATAGATTTATCATACAGAGCGCAGAAATCCGGCTATGATCTTGTATTTGAATCAAAAAGCACTGTTTTGCACGAACACGACAAAGGAGTAATAAAAAGGGAGTTCTCTTCTTTTGATGTTAAAGTGATCGTATATAGAAATCAGTTTATTTTTGTGTGGACAAATTTGACAGATTTTGATTTAGTCTTAAAACATTTGGCTTGGTTTCCATACCATATTGTAAAAGCGATTTTAAATAAAGATACTGCATTTATACTAGGCCTTTTTAAGGCTTTATCTTTAGGTCCCCAAATTATAAAATCACGTAAAGGCAACAAAAAATTATTTGTTAAAAAAGATATAGAGATTACAAAAAATTTTATACAATGAAATTATCTATTATAATCCCTGTTTTTAATGAACAGAAAACTATAGAAGAGGTATTGAAAAGAGTACAAGAAGAAATAATTCCTCTAATCGATAAAGAAATTATTGTTGTTGATGATGGTTCTACAGATTCTACAGGTGAGATACTTAAAAAAATTAAATCAAATGCAATTAAGATAATTAGTAGTGAAAAAAATCAAGGTAAAGGAGCAGCAGTAATTAAAGGCATTAAAGTAGCCAGTGGAGAATACATAATAATTCAGGATGCGGATTTAGAATACCACCCAAAATTTATTAAACAGCTAATTAATCCAATTTTAAATAATAACGCAAAGGTTGTATATGGAACAAGACTTAAGAGAATGCCTAATTTAAAGCATGAAGAAAGAACTTTTCAATTTCTAATTCATTATTTAGGAAATAGATTCTTAAGTTTATTTACCAGTATTTTATATGGCCAATGGATTACAGATATGGAAACAGGTTATAAATTATTCCCCAAAGCTGCTTTAGAAAATGTGAAATTAAATGCCAAAGGATTTGAATTTGAACCTGAAATTACTGCTAAGCTGATGAAAAAAGGTTATAAGATTTCTGAGATTCCCATTCAAGTCAATCCAAGAGGGTATGATGAAGGTAAAAAAATTAATACTGTTAAGGATGGATCAAAGGCACTATGGTATTTGTTCAAATATAGATTTGTCGATTAATTTATGAAAAATACTACTCCCTTTACCCGTGGATTCGGATTATTAGAAGGTTTTTTAGCAAAAAAAAGAGCAGATAAAGCCAATGATTTAATCGAGGATAATCTGCGCACAGGAATTATTTTGGATGTGGGTTGTGGTTCGTATCCGTACTTTCTGTTAAATACTAAGTTTAAAGATAAATACGGTTTGGATCCTTCGTTAAAATTATCGGAAATAAGTGACAAGAATTTAAACCTTAGAGTTTTCGACATTACAAAAAATAAACTGCCTTTTAAAGATAATTATTTTAACGTAGTTACAATGCTTGCTGTTTTTGAACATATAGAGCAAGATAAATTGCCCGAGGTTTTAAATGAAATTAAAAGAGTTTTAAAGAAAGACGGTATTTTTATTATTACCACTCCTGCCCCCTGGGCAGATAAGTTGTTACATTTTATGGCAAGATTTGGTTTAATAAGTTTGGAAGAGATTCATGAGCATAAACATAATCATCCTAAAGAAAAAATTGAAGGTATTTTAATAGCGGCTGGTTTTGAAAAAAGAAAGATAAGAAGCGGATTTTTTGAGATTTATATGAATATGTGGTTTGTTGCTATAAGATGATAGATAAGTTTTTAAAAGATAAATTTAAGGTTTTTATCCTGCTAACAATAGTTTTGGCTGCTTTTCTAAGATTTGTAAATTATGGGAATAGGTGGGGCTTGGCCTATGACCAAGCTCATGATGCAATACTTGCCAGATATGCAGTTGACAATTTACTTCTTCCATTGGTAGGACCATTTGCATCTGGAGCACAATTTCAAACTTCGGGAATATGGTACTGGTTCTTAATGTTGGCTACCATTATATATCCAAACTCAATTTTAACTCCTTGGATCGTAATAACTTTATCTTATGTTGCTTTTGTCTTCTTAATGATAATAATAGGGAAAGAATTGGTTAGTAAGCGATTCGGTATATTGGTTGGTCTTTTAACTGCCATTTCTACAGCTCAGATTACTCAAGCAACTAATTTAACCCTAACGGCACCAATGGGTTTTGTATCAGCTTTGGCAATTTTGTCTGTTATTAGGTATTCAAATACCCGGAAAATCAGGTATATTTTTTTGTTGGGTTTGTCAGTTGGTTTAGCTCCTACTGTTCATCTGCAAGGCGTATTGCTTATTTTGTTTTTACCGGTTTCTGTACTTATTCTAAAGATCAAGAGTCCAAAATTATTGGGAATTTTATTAATTGGTTTACTTTTACCGTCAATTCCATTATTAATTTTTGATTTAAAAAATAATTTTGTTAACAGTTTGGGTTTATTGAATTATTTTCTACACGATCAATATAGAACATCCTACGAGGTTCTTGATAGAAGATGGTTAACCTATATTACAGTTTTTTGGCCAAAATCTTGGGCTCTTATAATAGGTGGGTATTCAATAGTAGCTTACTTATCTATATTTGTACTTGCAGTGGCATTAGTAGATAAATTTATAAAAAGAAATCTAGACAAATTGTGGTTAATTTTCCTAATTAGCTTCATGTTTATGATTACAGCAATGAGATACGTTAGAAATCCTCTGTTCGATAGTTATTTGGTTTTTTTACATCCATTTATTTTATTATTTACTGCTTTGGCAATTTTTTGGTTATATAAGAAAAATGTTTATTTAAGCATATTACTTTTAGTTGTAGTACTTATCGGAAGTTTGCAGAGAGACTATTTAGATATTGTAGGCGCAACAAATAATACCTATATAGAAGCAAAAAAAATGGAGAGAATTTTAATCAATAAAATTCCTAATAAAAAATTTTATTTTTATGATTTTAATTACAAGACGACCTCTCTAAGCGTTCCTTTAACAATGTTGCTTTATAAAGATAATAAAATAAGTGACAATGGTATAAGGATTGGAATGTTTTCTTCCACGATAAGTGCAAAACTTTCTTTTTTTAAGATATACGGCAAAGATATCGGTTATCAAATATTTAATTTGAATAGTTCAACAAGCGCGCAGCTTAAAAGCGATGGATGGGTATTAATCAACCCAAGTAAAATATATAATTCTACAGAGAATTGGTATTCGAAAAAAAATAAATGATTAAAAAATTGAAAATAACGAAATTATTGCTATTGTTTATAGTTTTACTTGCTGCTTTTTTAAGATTTTATCAACTTGGAGCTAATCCTCCCTCTCTTACTTGGGATGAAGCTGCCTGGGGATATAATGCATATTCCCTTGGCATCGATGGAAAAGATGAATTTGGAAGATTCTTACCATATGATTACTTAGAGTCATTTGGAGATTTTAAACCTCCCATGTATGCTTATCTAACTGTACTTCCGGTAAAAATATTTGGTCTTAATGAATTTGCAACACGTTTTCCTTCAGCTTTTTTTGGCGTATTAACAGTATTAGTAACGTACTTCTTAGTAAAAAGAATTTTTTGGAAATCTGAAAAGAAAGAGCAGTATGCACTTTTTTCCTCTTTAATATTAGCGATTTCCCCTTGGCATATTATGCTTTCTCGTGCGGCCTTTGAGGCAAATGTTGCTTCATTTTTTGTTGTTTTGGGAATATGGGGATTTTTAGCCGGTGTTCAAAATAAAAAATGGTATTTAGTAATTTCTTCAATTGCTTTTGCTTTATCAATGTACACATTTAACACTCCAAGAGTAGTTGCACCTATTCTTGTTTTACTTCTTGTAATAATATTTAGAAAAAGATTACTAGAGATAAGAAAACAAACAATAATTGCATTTATAGTTGGACTGTTAGTATTTCTACCTACTTTTGGATTTCTTTTAAGTCCTCAAGCAGGACTTAGGTTTAAAGAAGTAAATATTTTTACAGATATAGAAGTAATTAAAACCTCAAATCGTGAAATAGCAAACGACAATAATGCTTGGTGGTCTAAAATAATGCACAATAGAAGACTTTTGTATTCCGTTGAGTATGTAAAGCATTATTTTGATAATCTAAATCCTAACTTTTTGTTTATAAAAGGAGACGGGAATCCTAAATTTTCTACTCAGGAAGTAGGTCAGCTTTACATCTGGGATATTCTATTTTTAGTCGGAGGGTTACTTTTTCTGTTTAAGAAAAAAGAAGGAAATTGGTGGATTGTTCCATTATGGCTTCTAATTGGAATAATTCCTGCAGCAACTGCAAGAGAAACTCCTCATGCTTTAAGGATAGCAACAACTATTCCAACGTTTCAAATACTTGTTGCATTTGGACTTGTAAATATAATTAATTCATTTAAGAAATGGAAATATCCACTTTCCTTTATTATTTTTGCTTTTTTGTTTGTCAATGTTTTGTATTTTGCTCATGATTATTTTGTTCATTACCCAATTTCATATTCATCAGAGTGGCAGCAGGGATATAAGGAATCAATTGCGTATGTTTCTCAAAATAAAGATAAATATGACAAGATATTTATTTCTCAATCTTTAGGAAGACCATATATCTATTATTTGTTCTATATGAAGATAGATCCTAAAACTTTTAGAGAACAATCAGTAGTAAAAAGAGACGCATTCGGTTTTGTAACTGTAGAAAAAGTAGGCAAGTTGTATTTTACTGCTAATTATCCAATAGAAAGACAAGGTAAATCTAATAATTTATATATAAGCGATATGACTAATATTCCAGAAAATGCAAAAATATTAAAAACTTTTTATTTATTAAATGGTCAACCAGTACTAGTTGCTTATATAATTTAAAATATGAAAGCAAAACGCATTTGGATCATTTTATTTTTGATAATAGTCCTTGCTTTGCTTTTACGCTTATGGCAGTTAGGTAATATACCTCCCTCTCCGGATTGGGATGAAGTAGCATTGGGTTATAATGCGTACTCTATTATTCAAACGGGAAGAGATGAATTTGGAAAATTTTTACCTGTTGTTCTTAGGTCTTTTGATGATTACAAGCCTGCACTATACGCTTATCTTGCAATACCTTCTATATTAATTTTTGGACTAACTACATTTGCTGTTAGGCTTCCCTCAGCAGTTTTTGGAATAATATCTGTTCTTGCAACATTTTTTCTAGTTAGAGAGTTATTCAAGGAATATAAATTCAAAGATTACTTAGCTTTAATATCAAGTTTTCTTTTGAGTATATCTCCTTGGTCAATTCAATTCTCAAGAGTAGGATTTGAGTCAAATGTCGGTGGTGCTTTAAACATCTTAATGGCCTTATTCTTTGTTAAAGGTCTAAAAAGACCCTGGCTTTTGTTACTTTCCGCTGTTTTTGCAGGGCTTTCAATATATGTTTATCAGAGTGAAAAAGTATTTACGCCGTTACTTGCTTTAGCATTAGTTTTAATATTTAGAAAAGCATTTTTTTCTTTAAATAAGAGATATATTTTTGCAGCGATAACAGTAGGTATTATTGTTGTTGCCCCAATGTTTTTATTTATTCTTAACAATAGAGCTGCTCTTTTAAGAGTTACGGGAACTAGCGTTTTTTCTGCTCAGACAGAAATTTTAAAGCCTGCAATAGTTAAGCTTGAGAGGGACAGGGCAAATAATGACCAATTAGGACTAATTTTTGATAACAGAAGGTTTGTATATGCAAAATCTATTATTTCGGGATATATTTCGCATTTTAGTTTTAACTGGTTATTTATAATAGGTGATATATCCAGACATCATGCTCCGAATATGGGACTTCTATATCTATTTGAGTTACCTTTTCTACTACTCGGAATTTATTATTTATTGTTTGGAGAATTTGATAGAAAAACTAAGCTTCTTATTTTTGGGTGGTTATTAATTGCTCCAATTCCGGCATCTATTACAACAGGAGTTCCGCATGCCGTTAGAACTTTAAATTTTCTCCCAACATTTCAAATCTTATCGGCGGTTGGATTAATCTTTGCATTTGCTTATATAAATAAATATAAGACAGTAAAATATGTTGTTTATCTAATTTTTGCAGTTATTTTTACTTTTAATTTCTCTTACTATTTGAATCAATATTTTGTGCAGCTAAATTATTACGATTCTGCCGATTGGCAGTATGGGTATAGACAAGCAGTTGATGAAGTAAAAAGAATTGGTAATAAATACGATAAAATTGTGGTGTCTGATTCAACACCAATGGATAAATC
>CAYWPH010000026.1:0-10811 GCA_964460145.1 uncultured Gammaproteobacteria bacterium
TTTCATTTATTTTTTTAGTTAATATATTTTTACTAATTTCATTTTGATCAGATTTTATATATACTCCAACCTTATTTCCATCAAAGGTATTATTATTTACTAAATTACTATTTGCCTTATCATAGAAATATATTCCATATAAAGCACTGCCTGAAATGCTATTGTTTTGTATTGTGTTTTTATTAGAGCCTACATTTGCCCTAACACCATGCCTGTTATCTTTTATTGTATTATTTCTCACAATATTATTACTTGATTTCCATAGAGCTATACCGCTGACATTTCCTGTAACTGTATTATTCTCAATTACATTAAAGTCTGATTTCTCATGAAGCATTATTCCATGGGATCCATTGTTATATGAAATATTATTTCTGATTGTGTTATACATACAGCGTTTTGAAAAAATAATTCCATGCGCGCCATTGTTATACGCAATATTACCCTCAACTAGAAAACCGTTTGAATCATCATGAGGATCTAAGCCATATCTGATATTGTCATAAAATTCGTTTCCTCTCCAAAGCATTCCTGTTGCTCCGAAAGTATATGCTCCAAAATAATTATGATGGAATTTGCTGTCAATAACTTCTCCTGTTAATAGGGTATTTTTAATCTTTGCTCTACTTAATTTCCAAGAAATACCATATGGAGAAACTGTAATATCAGAGGCTGTAGGGTAACCAAGATAAGAAATTTCCGAAGAATAAACATCCATTCTTGAGTTATCTTTTACCATAATAAAGCTCCTGCCATCTTTTAACTCTCTATCGTAGTCGTTTTTTGTACTGTCCCAAGAAGTTATTTTTACCCCGTTTATAATGATATCGCTGTTTCTTCCCCTAAGCATGGCAAATCCGCTACTATTACTTTCAAGCTTAAGCCATGTTACTTCGCTTTTATCAAGTTTTAATATAACACCTGTGGAGAGAAAAATTGTAGCTTTTGAGTACCAGATTTTTGGAGAAACTTCTAAAAGATAATCTTTTCCGCCTCTATCTCTAATATCTTTAAGCGTAATTTGTCTTCCCCGTCCGCTTACTAAAAGGGTATTTGTTTTTTGATCATAAGTAACACTAACAATACTTTCTGTTTGAACTGGTCTCACAAGACTTTGCTGGGCAACTAAAGCAATATCTTTTCCAGGAATTGATAATATTTGCCCTTTGGAAATAGTTCTATTTGGAGCTTTTGCCATGTTTGCGTAGTAAAGTTGTTCACTGTCGACTCCGAATTTATCTGCGATTTGAAAAAGAGTTTCATTTTCATTAACTTCATAACGCCTGGTTAAAAGGTCTTTTTGGACAGATTCTGTACCTAAGACTGCTGCGCTTGCAATTGTATTTGAAACTGTTGGTAGAGCTTTTGCTAATAACTGCTCTCTTTGTGCATGAGGTATTAAATATGTATATTGTTTATACAAATAAACTCCGTATGTTAAAAATAGAACTACGCCGATAGTTGCAATGTATGAGGGAAGTGAGTTAATAAATCTAATATGTGGCAGTCTGGATTTATCCCATCTTGTTATCCAACCCTGTGTATTAAGTGTAAAGAATGCGTATATTTTAAGAATGCCTGTAAAGAAAGAGTATATAACATATCCTGGAAGTATATAAATGTTTTTAGGATTTTTGGATAAATATGGATGTATCTTAATTGCCCTACTTACAAACCACCAGGCAAAAATTACTCCTGCGGCAACCCAAAGCTGTAAATATAGTGAAACAAAAAAGTAAATTGGGCTAAGTATTACTACAAATGCCTGGAAAAATTTATCTATTTGGAAAAATAAAAGTGCGGGATGTTTTAGGGGCCAACCATTAAATATTGCTCCAAGATCTGCTCTTAAACCATTTCTTGTCCATCTAAGTCTTTGTTTAAGATATGCTTTTAGACTTTCCATTCCGGGAGTATAAACATGAGAATTACTTTGATAAGCAACCTTATATCCCGCAGCTAAAACCAAATAGGTTAATCTTTTATCATCTCCAGATATAACAGGTTTACCCAAAAACTTTTCATTAACAAGTTGGCCTAGCATCGGGGTAATAATTTCTCTTTTGTAAAAAGCTGTTCTTCCTGAAAGACAGACAAGTGCATCGCCAGAAGCTGCCAAAAATGGATATTCATGTCTGTATCTTAAATCAAGCTGCACATCAAAGATTTTTTGCGCAAATGTTTTAGGGTTTAAAACGTTTTGATATGTCGCAACTCCTGCCATTTTTGCATCATTAAAAGGAGGAAGTCCGTTTTCTAGAGTATCTTCTGTCCAAATTGTATCGCTATCAACAAGTGCAACAATATCGCTTTTTGCTTCTCTTATTCCATCGGCCAAAGCCTGTCTTTTTCCCGGGATTTTTGTAACAATTAATACTGCGCCGGGAAAAGTTTTCTTAAACTTCTCAAAAATCTTAATACAAATTTTGTCTGTATAATCGATTACAGCAATTATTTCAGAGGGATTATTTTTCTTCCAAGATTCCAAAGCAACAGTAAACACTTTTGGGTCTTCATTGTAAACTGGAGTGACAATTGAAACTTCTGCCTTGTAAGGTTTTGTTTTAGGTTGATAATGAAGACCAACGATTTCTTTCATCATCCAAACAGACCATCTCCAAATACCAATTACTCCAAGTGGGACAAGATATGAATATCTATCCAAATATTGCTGTGAATAAAATGGTATATCTGCTAAAAACAACTGAATGTTAGTTATAATTGCTTCCATTATCTTTTCCTCTTTCTTTTTTTATTTTTATTTGTAAGTAAATTTTCCACAAACGCAAAATTAATATTTATATATTTATTTTTATAAAATATTATTGTTGCCATGAATAAAATAATATTAAGTTGCACAAAGTATTTACACCAAAAACTGTCGTTAGGACATGAGCCATTAATTTTATAAAAGACAAGATATACAAAAAATGGAATTAAAACTGAATAGATTTGTTTTAAGAATATATATTTTTTAGAAAAATAGAAAAATCCTGCTAAAAGCAATAATTCTACTCCCAATAATGGTAATCCCGTACAGGTTGAGCAATTTAAAGACTGATTATCTGCAACAACTAAAGGTGCTGGAGGTGGAATTTTTTCATCGTCTAATTCCTCTGCTGAAGTTGCAGATACGGTTGCTGCCGCTACAGCTTTATAGATAGATAAATTTGGCTGTCTTACGAATGAACTTGGTCTATTCGCAAACCCAGGTATTGCTGAAAGTTTATTTGAAAACTTTCCAGGCTTGCATCCATTTTCAGCTCTAACTTTAAAATAATACTTTATTCCATTTGTAAGCTCTAAGACTGTATAAGTGGTAGTTCCTCTTGGTCCGACATTGGGATTTCCATATTCAAGATCTGTTTTATTTCTTGAATATGCAACTAAATAATGTGTAACCGGATCTATCGCTTCTTTCCATGTTAAAACAACACTTCTGTCTTTTGCTTCTGCAGATAAAAGCACAGGAGCAACCTCTGGCCTTGGGTTTTTGCAGCTAACTGCATAACTTTCATTTAAAACTTTTGGTGCCAATAAAAAAGAAAAAAGTAGTATAAATACTACAAATAATTTCCTGCCCATATTGTTTGCTATCGCCGATTGTACCATAAACACAGCAAAAAGTCTCTAGTCTCTATAAAACTTCTTAAATTTAGACTTATTGAAAATAATTTTAAGTTTGTACTATACTTACTTTAACGTGAATGATTTCATTCTACTAGCAACTCCTTACTGGATAAACATTATAATCCTTGTTCCAATTTTGCTTTTTTATTACTGGTCAAAGCATAAACTGTCAATAAATAGAAATATCTTAATACTTACTGCACTCTTTGGAACATCCTTTGGTTTTATTGAAGCAGCTGTTGTAGTATACCTAAGAGCAGCACTAGGATTTTTACCTGGTTACAAAGGAACATTAATGGATGTTTGGAGAGAATCTGCAAATTTTTACTACAACCAGCAATTAGTTGTAAATGAATTGCCTTTGAGCTTACTTACAATTGAGTTTATTAGGGAGGCTTTTACAATAATCATGCTTTTATTAGTTGCTTTTATAGCAGTTAAAAACTTAAGAGAGAAAATTGCAATATTTCTTTGGGCATTTGCATTTTGGGATATTTTCTATTATGTCTTTTTATATTTAACAGTAAGATGGCCAACGAGCTTAACTACTCCAGATCTATTATTTTTAATTCCAGAACCTTGGATTTCTCAAGTCTGGTTTCCAATTTTAGTAAGCAGCTTAACTATTCTTGCTGTTTTTGTAAATAGTAAATACAAAAAATCAAAAACAAGTGAATAGATTAAATTTACTTTTTAGCTTATCTTCTCTCTCAGTTCTTTTAGTAACTGTAGAACGATTTTCTTTTACTGGAAAATATTACTTCAGCCATATAGTTTTTTAAGACTTCATGAGCTTGTGCAAATGAGCCTAATTATTTTATTAACTGTTGTTATTCCGGTATTTTTACTTAAAGAAATTACTCAAAGCTTTAAAAATATTAAACAAAGAGAATTTCTATTAATTCTATCCTTTATAACTGGTGTTTATTTTTATGCAACAGGAAATGGCGTCCATGAGCTTGCAAGCTTTTTGTTTAACCATTATTGCAATACTTTAAAATTTGCTGGTGATTTATGCGGAGGATTTTTCTTTAATGATTACTATACGGGTAATATTTTCTATTTTGTTGGAGGATTTATGATGATAGCATCACTTTTGCTTTTAGAATATAAAAGACCAAATGAAACTTACAAGAAAAAAGACTTACCTATTACTATTATAAATGCATGTATTTACGCTTTTGCTATTTTTGCCTATGCTGCATTTGATAAGGTACTGGTTGGAATAATTTATGCAATAATTACAACTGTTTTTTCTTCTTACCTATTTCTACAAATAAGAAAAACGTATTTAAAATATCCTGTAATTACCTATACAACAATAACTTATGTTATAGGAACTCTTGCTGCTTTTATTGTGAGATTTATTATTTAATTAAAGCCTGCAGTTTATTAACTAAACTTAATGCAAATCCTCTTGCCCATCTATCAGCTTCTAGTATGTCTTTAATATCTCTATACTGCTTAGGGGTGTGTTTGTTTAAAGTTTTTTCAATAATATCAGGTATACTATTAAAAGAAAGCTTTCCTTTTAAAAAAGATTCAACTGCAATATCATTTGCCGCAGTTAGAACTGCAGTCATCGTGCCTCCTAATTCTGCAGCTTTATACGCCAAAGCTAAACATCTAAATGTGTCTAAATCCGGTAAGGAGAAATTTAATTGTTGATAATCTTTAAAAGAGAATTTCTTAAAATCATTTCTTTCTCTTTTATTTGGATGAAGCAGAGCATATTGTATAGGAAGCCTCATGTCCGATGGACCCAGTTGGGCAATAATTGATCCGTCAACAAATTCTACCATGGAATGAATAACACTTTGGGGATGAATAATAACGCGAATTTTCTCAAGGGGAATATTGAATAACCACATTGCTTCAATGACTTCAAATCCTTTATTCATTAAAGTTGCGCTATCAATAGTAATTTTATTCCCCATTTTCCAAGTAGGATGTTTCAATGCGTCTTTAGGCGTTACTTTAGATAACTGATAGGTTTTCTTGCCTAAAAAAGGCCCACCAGAACAAGTTAAGTAAATATGTGCAATTTCTCTTGTACCATAGCCTTTTAGACATTGCCATATAGCGCTATGCTCTGAATCAATCGGAAGTATATTTACACCTTTTTCTTGTATATTCCTCATAACCAACTTTCCAGCTGAAACAAGTACTTCTTTTGTTGCAAGAGCTATGTCTTTACCGCTTTTTATAGCTTCAAGTGTAGGAGATATTCCTGCTAAACCAGGAGTAGCTATAACAACCGTATCTACATATTTGCTACTAACAATTTTTTCATTATTTGCAACAATTGCACAATCATTATGACCTAAAAGCTTTTTTAAGTTATTTTTACAGTTTTTATCATTTATTGTAACAACTTTAGGAGAAAATTCCTGTATTTGCTTTAGTAACAAATCAATATTTGAACCAGTCGAAAGCCCAACTACCTTAAATTTTTGAGGAAAAGAACGAATAACATCTAAAGCTTGCTTACCTATAGAACCTGTAGATCCTAATACTGCAATTTTTTTCATTAACTATTGTTATATCATGTTTATATTCTTTTTATAAAGATAAGGCAACAATAACCTATGTTATAGGAACTCTTGCTGCTTTTATTGTGAGATTTATTATATAAGCTTAAACCAGATTATTTTTACCATCCCCTAAATCCCTGTAATCTTTTGATCTATTGACAGGTAAAGAAACCACGGTGCTATACTATTTTCCATGAATAAAAAAACATCAGTAGCTGACTTTGCAACTAAATCAGATTTAAATAAGGCTATCAAAGGCTCGGAAAAGGTTTTAAGAGCGGAGATTTTAAGAGTCGAAGAGAAAGTAGAGCGTGTTGAGGAAAAACTAGAAAGAGTCGAGGGAAAAATTGACCAAATAGCAACCACCTTGGACGGATTTGTTGGAACAGTTGATGATCTGAGAGTTAATAATACAGTTGGAACTAATTAAATTCATGAATTAGATAAAACTACCAAAAACCAGGCACGAATAACAAAACTTGAATCCCCGAATTGAAACTTTTGGATTTACTGCTTTACTTAAAGGTTAAAAGATTATTAAATAATAAGTAATGGCAAAACAAGGTTTTTTCTGGAGCGTAGTTATTGTTTTCCTAATGTCTGCTCTTTTGTGGTTTAATTTCTCCAATGGTCCTGATTATGTAAAAATAAGAAAATATCCTAATGTAAATTTAGGTTCCAATGTAACTTGTAAAAACTTTTTAACTCAAACGGATGCTCAAGATTTTTTTACTGCAAATGGAGGACCTGGTATTGATAAATATAATTTAGATGGAGATAAGGATGGAAAGGTCTGTGAATCACTACCTTAATTAAAATGATACGTTTACCTAAAAAATCAAGCGAATACCCTTTTTATATTCTAATCTCCTGGCTTATTCTCTGGGGAGCATATTTTCTAATAAGCGCATTTATTACTCTTACAAACTTAACACCTGATGGAAAATATGTTCAAAAAACGGATACTAAACCGTATTACGTAACTGTTGGCGCAGAACTAAAATATACATTCATTCAATCAGGAGTAATTATTGGCTTTGGTGTAATTTTAGGAGGATTTATTTTAATGTCTAAGAAATATTTGAAAGAAAAAAATAGAAAAAGAAAGTAATTTTTTATTACAAAATAAATATTTAGTTAATGCTTGATTGCATCTTTTAACTTTTGTATATTTATTACAAGCTGCTTATTCTTATTCTCAACTATTTTCTCTTTTTGCATTTTCTCAAATTGCCTACTTACTGTTTCTCTTCTAATCCCGACCCAATTAGCAATATCATCATGCTGTAATGACATGTTAATGATAGTTTTATCTTCCCTTACTTCTCCAAACTTTTCGCAAAGATAAAGAAGAAGACTTGCAATTCTACTGTACGCGTCTTCAAACGCCATTGTTTCAATTCTTAAAGTAAGACCTGACATGGCATTAGAAAAACGGGTTGTTAAATCAAATAAAACTTCCTGATCACTTTTGAGAAACTCAATTACTTTTTCAACCGGTGCTTTTAGTGTCTCTGTTTTTTCCAAAGCTTCAAAATAATATTTGTCGTAAGCCTCACTTAATGAAAGCATAATTGGGAAAAAAGATTGAGGTCTGAAAATATGAAGAGTTACTTCCGCTCCATCATCCGACACTGCATACATTCTTACCTTTCCTTTTTTGAGTAAGAAGATGTTTTGTATTTTTCCATTCGGGCGAATAATAATCTCTCCTTTTTCAAAGCTTACTGGGTAAAACCCGGAGAAAAACTTATCAATTTTTTCAGATACATTTTGATTCATAAAACTTTTAATTTAACGTAAGGCTATTCTATCAAAAAATAACCTAAAAGATAGGCTTATTATTGTTCAAATTATTTAATTTTTAACGTATAATGTTTTTAATATGAACATCAAAAATATTGTTCTTATTTTACTTCTTTCTACCTTTGCACTTGTCTTTAGTTTTTGGTACTTTAATCAAATAAGTCAAAAATCAAATATGCAGATAACTTCAAATGGTGAAATTAGGTATGTAGCAATTGGGGATTCATATACTATTGGATATGGAGTTTTAGAAGTAGATAGATGGCCAAATGTTTTAGTATATAACCTAAAAAAGGAAGGGATTAATATTAGTTTAGTAGCTAATCCGTCTGTTTCAGGATTTAGTGTAAGAGATGCTATTGAATTTGAACTTTCTGAAGTTGAGAGAATAAAACCAGATTTTGTAACAATTTTAATTGGGGCAAATGATAGTTTTAGGCAAGAAGAAACTGAAGTTTATCAAAAAGATTTAATAGAGCTTTTGGATAGGTTAGAGAAAATTTTGCCAAATCCAAAAAATATTATCCTAATTACTATTCCTGATTACTCAATATCTCCTCAAGCTTTTGGGTTTCCAAAAGAAGAATTATCAAAACTTATTCAAGATTATAATGAGGTAATTAAAGAGGAGGGAAATAAAAGAGGTCTTAAGATTGCTGATATTTTCCCTGTTAGCCAAACTATGACAGAGGTAAGTGATTATATTGAAGACGGTTTACATCTCTCAGCAAAAGGCTATTTAAAATGGGAAAAAGTAATCTTTCCAGTTGTTTTTGATTTTTTGAAAGATAAATAATCTATTGATCTATAATCCAAAGGGTAAAAGGCATTTCCTCCACAGGTGAATCAAAATCCACGATAACATTTCCCTCATGCCAATCAACAAGCAGTCTGTCTGGATATCCTTAAGCTTTTGCGTGACTATCTATAGCTTTATCAAGCAATATTTTTGCCTTGTCAAAAGCTCCTTGTACTACAGCAGCCTGTTCTGTATTACCAGCGTCTTTTGTAAAATCCTCAACTGTAGTTCCGTCATTTACTTTTTCCATAAGTAAATACTGTCGCGAAAGATTAGAAGAAAAAACTGCTCCATAATGCTCGGGTACTCTTATGTATGGTGGTAGAGAGTCCTTACAGATTCTATAAAGATAATCTAATCTTTCAAGCGCAAACCAAACTGATTGGCCTTGTCCAGCTTCTTTAACGACAAGTCCCGTATCTCCAACCTCAAAAACATCACTATTCCCTCCATGCCTAAACGGCCTACGCATAACTGGCGAAAGAGGAGGATTGAGTAATTCATGTCTATAAGCACCAAGAGCACCTCTTAAAGAAGAATCTTTTGCTAGTAAAGTTTGTCCATTTTCAGTAAGAACAAGCTTACCTCCTTCAATATCATAAAGCTTCCATTTACTTCCATCAAAACGCTCAAGAGTCTCAAATTTAGGTAAAACACGAGATAATTCAGCAATCATAAAGAATAGTATATACTATAAGTCACTGATAGGCAATTACACGATTGAAGGACATAAAATATAAACTTGGCTGAGCATACCGGTCAAGACCCGTTTCGTCATTATTGCATCGTAACATCTCCAGACTGAATAAGGCAAATGAGACACTATAAAAAGTGTGTCTCAAATCTTGATGATTATATTTTTTACAGTTACCGTATCTTTATTTCTTTTATTCTGGTAATTCTTTTAGCCGGGTTTTTTAGAATAGGCTGGCTATTGTAAGCGCCATAATAAATATCAGCGGTTACGACTACTTTCATTTACAATTTCTCCTTCTACAATCTGACTTTTATCAATTTCAGATAGCTTCGATTTTCCCAAGGCACTATCTTTGGATACTTTTCTTAAAAGATAAAAAAGCACTAGGGGCACAATGGATAAAAATATCTTCCTGATTATGATAAACGGAATAATCATAAACCTTCCCTTAGTATGCCATAAACAGCGACGGCAAGAAGCCAGGCAGTATCAGCGTAACAATAATCATAATCAACCATTTTTAAGATTTACTTCCTCATCTTATCTAGAATTTCTCCTAAGCGTTTTATTTCTTCTCCGTATCTTCCCCAGTTTCCTTCCCTTTGCGCGTTAATGGCAGATTGATAAGCTTGATTGGCTTGTTCAAGGAGTCCCTCTTTGGTCGTGTCGGCAGGCGGTGTTTGGCCAGATGTTTCTTCGGATGGTTTGATTTGACCCTCGGCAGTACCGAAAATTTTAGCAAGACCTGCTTCCAAAGTCTCTTCCATGGCAATTTTGTTTTCATATGCAACTATGACCCGTTTGAGCTCCGGGATTTTTCCTGTCGATGCCTTAAGGTAAAGCGGCCGGACATAGAGCAAAGATTCTTCAATCGGAATAACCAGAAGCGAGCCTTGAATTACCTGAGAACCGCCTTGATCCCACAAGGAAATCTGCTGACTGACCTGCGCATCCTGATTGATCCGGCCGATGACCTGCTTGGGTCCGAATACCAGTTTGTCCTTGGGGAAACGGTAGGCAACGAGTTTACCGTACTGCTCACCGTCGTTTCTGGCAACCATCCAGGCAGAGAGATTGTCTTTGCCGCGGGGAGTGAATGGTAACATCAGGATAAACTCTTCCTTCTTTTCACCTGGGAGCTTCATAATCATGTGCCGTGGATTCATTATTGGAGTCTCATTTTCTGTTTGCGTTGCGTTTCCTGAAGCAATGGCAGGAATTTCCCACTGATCCTCTTTGTTATAGAAAATCTGCGGGTCATCCATATGATAGGTTGTGTAAATTGCAGTCTGCAAAGTAAAAATATCTTCCGGATAGCGAAGGTGCGAGATCAATTCTTTAGGCA
>CAYWPH010000027.1:0-10733 GCA_964460145.1 uncultured Gammaproteobacteria bacterium
CATCTTTAACGAGTTCAGCTAGAGATTCTCTTAAGGGAGACCCTTCTAAAACAGGAATTTTGGTTTTTTTTGCTAATTCCCTAGCTTCTGCTTTATCGCCAGTTAGTCTCATCGCATCAGATGGAGGAGCAAGTACTCTTATTTTTTCTCTTTCACACATTGCCACAAGGTCAGCATTTTCAGCAAGGAAGCCATATCCTAAAAAGATTGCGTCGCATCCGTTAGCTTTTGCATTATCGACAATAGCCTGAGGATTCCCATATGTTTGGTCTGCGCTTATTCCCTCTAAGTGAGCCAGGTTCCATCCAGCCTGCATATTTCTATCTGCTATTCGTGTTACTAAGGATTCTCTTTCAGACTCAAGATCAGAGTATGGAATAACAGCTTGAATGCCTCTTTTTTCACAGGCTAATGCAGCTCTGACAGCAATTTCACCTCTGTTTGCTATGAATAATCTTTTAATAGGCTGAATTTGTTCTGTATTTGGTTGTCTTTCTCTTCTTGGCATAATTATCCTCTATTTCTAGGGGGCAGTGGGTTTACTCTGGCATATGTAAAAGGCTGGTTCCTGGATACTGTTACTTGATGTCCAACTGAGTTGTCAGGTACAAAAATTTCTGTTACTACGCCTCCGTTTGGAAATTTTTCTATTGGTAATCTTACTATATCTATATTTCTTTTACCTCTTATTGCAACTATCAGTGCCGTTGCCGGTTCTATACTTTTCCCAATTTCAATAAGCGGCTGATCTTCTGGTCTAAGTCGGCGGAATAATCTTAAGATTGTTGGTTCAGAATTGCCACCAAGTTCCAAAAGTAGTCCTGGATGCGTTTGCTCTCCTTTTTTCCAATCTCCGGTTAGAATGATTTCTATTTCTCCATTACCTTGGGGGTTCGTAAATTCTATAATTCGCTCTGTTCCATCAGGCGCACGGTGTTTAATCGTTGCAGATTCTAGTCCTCCCTTAACAGCGTCTATAACAGCGTCAACTACCGGTTTGCCAAAATATGGAGCTGCGGCCTCAAGTGCGTCTTCTTCTCTTGCTGTTGTTCTTAATTCATCTGGCAATGTTCTTTCAAGACGATCGGAAACGCCAGCTACTTGTTCTCCTGTACCTAGTCTTTCAGTTGCCATTAATTCACCAGCCTCACTTTCGTATTTATATCAAAGATTGATACAGTATGAAATTTGCCGTCAGGTGTTTGTATCTCAATACCTCTTCCGATTTGGGTTTTAACTACTCTTCCTTGTATGACTAAGCCGCTGTCCAAAACAGAAACATTCTCACCTATTAAAAATGAATGTTTTGTCCATAGACCATCTTGTGTTTCTCTAACCGAAGGAGTGTGATTTATTACTCTTGCTTCAGGTTCTGCAGTTGCAATAGCTTCCAGAATCGAAATTAATGCTTGTTGCCGGTTTGTTTTTCTACCAGTGATAAGATCAAGAGATGTAGCTCCATAATCAGTAGGGTATCTGTCTAGCTGGGGTTTAGTATAATGGACGTTAACCCCAATGCCAAGATTAGTTCCTAAATACTCAGTGTTTTTAGTTCCATAAATATTTTGCACAAGAATTCCACTTACTTTTTCTCCAGTTTCAGAAGATACAATATCATTTGGTGCTTTTACAAGCACATCTGTACCTTGTTGTCTAAGAGCCATGCAAACCCGTAGCGCAACTATGTCTGCAAATTCTGCTGTAGCTGATTCATCTATGCTAAAAAAAGCACTAAAAAGAATGGAACATCCTGCAATGTCATGCCATACTTTTGTTAAGTCACGTCCCACGCCTTGTGTTTGATGATCGGTAAGTACAACAAGTAAAGAAGCATCTCTGGTAATTGCTCTTTCTTGAACAATGCCCATTGTAGTTAAGGTTTGAGGAAGAAATAATAATCTATATCCCAGATTTTTCATAGCAGGCTTTAAGGTGCTTAAGTCATATGGGTCGGGAAGGGGATTATCTTTTCCAGTTAAGGAATCTGTTCTAGGTCTAGTGCTAAGTTCACTTCTGGGAGTTGGCATAATGCGATGAATTTTAGCTTAAAAGCATTAAATAAGCAAGGTGACACAAGTCCTTATCAATTGTTATAATTGGATTATGTCAAAGAATATTTTGTTTTCTATATTAGCATTGACGTTACTACTTTCTTTTGTCTTTTTCTCATATCTTGTTCACAAAGACTTATTTACTCAATTTGATTTTGATACAACTGTAAAACTTCAGGATAATATTTCTAGAAACTTTGATACACCTTTTTCTTATTTAAGTCTTATTGGAAGCTTTGAAATTGCAACAGCGTTTTTACTGTTAATACTTATTATATTTAAAAAATTGAAGGGAATTTTTGTTCTTTTCTTTTTTGGATTTTTGCATATACCGGAGCTGTTTGGAAAGATGTATGTTAACCACCCGGGTCCTCCTTTTATGTTTTTTAGATATGACATTGACTTTTTATTTCCAAGCTCTTATGTCCAGCCGGGTTCATCATATCCTTCAGGCCACAGCGCTAGAGCAGTATTTATCTCCATAGTATTGGCATATTTAATTCATAAGTCAAAACTAACCCGTTATCAAAAGTACATAGATTTTGGTTTTATTTTAGCTTTTGACATAGTCATGCTTATAAGCCGAGTTTATTTAGCAGAGCATTGGAGTAGTGATGTAATAGGAGGAGCACTGCTTGGAGCCGCCTTTAGCTTACTTTCGCTATTATTTTTATAATATAGGTCTTCTTTTTCGTGGATTTGAAGGAACAAATTCATAGCCATTATAAAGGGGTTTGGTTTTGGTAGTCCCTCCATTAAAAAGGCGAAGACCGGTTAGCAAGTTTTGGGTCCACAGCGCGATCAAGACTGTTTCTGACCCTAGCAATATTAGGACATCCTCTTCGGTTTGCCGATTGCGAAAGAACAGATAATCTCGATCTACCATCTTGTGGTCTTGCTGTTCCATCTCGTAGTTGATCAATTAAAGTTAATACTTCTTTCTTAAATATACAGGATGGCTCAGATCCGGGCCTAGCTTTCTTTCTGCAGTCGCCACATAATGGTAGTCTTCTAATGACTCCACTTTCAATTTCCATAGGCAATGATTATACCAGTGAAGCAAAAAATAGGCAAAAAGTCATTGACAAAAATTAGAAAGGTAGTGCTATAATCTAGGTGTTCTTTGGTATAAGAGTTGGCTGGTAAGATTTTCCTCTACAGAATCACTGGGTTTGAGGTAATCCCGAAATTCGGGATGACAGAGTGATAGTTTTAGGCCCGTGGGTTTAGAACTTAGCTCACCTAATTACAGACTCGGGGAAACATCAACTTAACACTTTACCAAGGACGAATTTATTCATATTTTATTCCTCAAAGTAAGGCTGGGTATTTCTTCTTTACTCAAATTTTGATAAAATCAAACCTAGAAGCCGAAGTAGCTCAGTGGTAGAGCAGCGCTTTTGTAAAGCGAAGGTTCGTGGGTCCAAATCCCACCTTCGGCTCAAAATGCTGGGTTGGCGGAGCAGTCAATCGCACCTCGCTGTAGACGAGGAGCCCGTAAGGGCTACGGGAGTGCAAATCTCTCACCCAGCACAATTCGCCGGCTTGGCTCAGTGGTAGAGCAAGTCATTGGTAATGACTAGATCGTGGGTCCGATTCCCACAGCCGGCTCAAATTAATCTCAGCAATTGAATTAAGCCTTATATTTATATATAATACTAAGCTATGGCAAAAAAAGGAGAACACAGAGTAACACTAGGACTTGTTTGTACTATTTGTAAAAACAGGAATTATGTTACGACAAGAAACAAACTTAACAGCGAAGAAAAGCTTTTATTAAAAAAGTATTGTAAGCATTGCAGGAAAGTAACAGACCACAAAGAAAACGAAAAATTAAAGTAATCCCCTTTGTTATAGTTGATAGCAATTTCTAGGTAAAGTATAATTGTCAGTGTAGGGGCGTGGTGAAATGGCTATCACAGCAGTCTCCAAAACTGCTTTTCTCAGTTCGAATCTGAGCGTCCCTGCAAGTATTATAGCTTGAACAGGTCTCAGTTTTTATAACTCTCCATAGTTATTCAGAATATAAGTCTTGGTGAGTACCAATAGCAGAAAAGTAGGCATATGTTTTTTGTTCAGTTCTTATCTCTTCATAGATTGCTCTAAAGTCACTTGTTATATCTATACTTCGGTATCCTATCCATTTGTCTTGAAGTTCATGATTATTTAATGCCGAATTATTGGGGTCTTTCGCGAAGAGAATAATTGCTGTTTTAAAGTCGTTACGGATTCTTACGTTTAATTTCTTTAATTGCTTAATGAAATCCGGATCATACTCTACTCTCATATACCCTGTTCTTCAAGCCATTTTACAGCTTCTTCGCCAGTGTTAAATATTGGTGAACCCTTTCCTGCTTTCCTATTTGCCTTTGCCTGTTTTAAGACTTTTATAAGATATGTGTTTGGTTTTTCATCTAAGCTAAATTCAACTCTCTTTGTTTTTATTAATTCTCTTAGATAGGCGTTAATTACAGCGGAAAGGCTTAACCCCAAATCTGAGGCTACATCTTGAGCCTGTTTTTTAATAGAAGTTTCTGTCTTGATATTTATAATTGAGGTATTCATCTCGAAATTAGTATATACACTGTATACACTCTTGTCAAGTGGACAAATTATAATAAAAAGTTCCAATATGGTTGCTTAGGGCCTGCACCAATTTTTAGACCTCAAGATGTTATAATTCATTTAATGAAAATAAATAATTTTTCATATGTTTTACAAGCTAAATAAAAATGCGAATAATAAATAATCTTTTGCTAAAGAATAAGTTGAGGGCTATAGAAAAACTTAAGCAGGCAAGCGAAAAAACCTCGGTTGGAAAAGTGGGATTCGTCTCAGGAAAAATAATGGCTGATAGCTTAATTTTATCGTTTTTGAATTTGGGAAGGATTGCCAGACATACAAGAAATGTCAGAAAAAAAGTTGATTTTCCAGTTTTTTCTGCTGTTGATTTTTTACTCAGCGAGCTTCTACATAGCACGTATTTTGGAAAACAAGCAGGTGACCAATATTGGCGAGAAATATTTAAATCTAACTATATAACTGATGTTTATATGACTCCTGGATGGGACAAATCAAGAGGATCAGTAAATGAGTATAATATTGCAAAAGAGAATAAATTGAGAATTCACCTTATTGGTTAGATTCTCACGAAACTCTCCTGCGCCTGCACCGTCTATGACTGACTGATTTTCCCAACGAGGTGGGTTTGATAGCAGGTTGCCGGAATACTTAGTAAAAGTAACTGGATTAGGATAATAAGTTCTAACATAATTGCTCATGGTCTGCAACTTGACACAAAATGTCATATAATTGCATTACATGAGCTACGTTACCTCAAATATTAGAATCTCTAAAAGTCTTTCTGCCGTTATTAGAGATAAGATTGGTAGTGCAGAGGAAAAATATTCAGAAACACAAACTGAGTCTCTGCTTGCGGAACTTGATTCAATTGCACAAAAAAATGCAAAATATACAAAAGGCTTTAATTCAGTGAAGGCCTTGAGGAAAATTCGATACAAACAAAAATAATGGTAATTAAGGAAAATAAATTATGAAATATTATGAATTAACCAAAGAAGAACAAAAACTTCTTGATAGAGTTGAAAAAGGAAAATGGACACAGGTTCCTAACTTTGAAGAAGAAAAAAAGAGATTTCAAGCTATTGCAAGAAATACTCTTAATAAAACTAGAAATATCAACATTCGGATATCCGAACATGACCTTGTAAAGCTTAAGGCGTAATAACTTCTAATATATATTGCAAATCCTGCTAAAGATTTAGCCAACTTTTCTTAAATTTGACAATGAAGGCAATAAATGTTTTAATAAACTTATGCTTCGGAAGTTTTTTGTCGGTCTTGTACTGATTTTACTTCTTGCCACATCAATTATATTCTCCCATGCAATAAATGCCCAGGTTCTTTCAAAAAGAGTTATTGTTACTTTTAGGCAAGATGCTTCCCAAAATATCCAAGATTCAATTATTGAACGTTTTAAGGCTGAAAAAGTTAAGAGACTTGCCTTTATTAATTCACAAGTGTTAAAACTAACTTCTTCACAAATTGACTCACTTCGTAAAAATTCGCAGGTTCTTAGAGTTGAGGAAGATGCTCAGGCTTTTGCTCTTTGCCACAGATGGTGGCACAGATGTAATACACCTTCTCCTACTCCAACAGGAGCAAGTCCCACGCCTACGAATACACCTACTCCAACTCCTGTTGCTTCGTCTTCGTCCCAGCCTATCCCTTGGGGAATTGATAGGGTTGATGCCGATAATGTTTGGCAAAATACAACGGCAGACAACGTAAAAGTAGCAGTTGTTGATACAGGTATTGATCTTGACCATCCGGATCTAACAGGCAATATAAAAGGAGGAGTTAATACAATCCAATCATGGAAAAATGCTGATGACGATAATGGGCATGGTTCTCATGTTGCAGGTATTATAGCAGCCCTTAACAACACGGTGGGAGTAGTGGGAATGGGTCCCCAAATAGACTTATATGCTGTTAAGGTATTAAATAAAAACGGTTCCGGCTACGTCTCAGACATAATTGAAGGGATTCAATGGTCTATAAACAATAACATTAATGTTATCAACATGAGTCTTGGAACTACTTCAGATGTTGTCTCCTTGCATGATGCCGTGATTGCCGCAAGAAACGCCGGTATTGTTGTAGTTGCTGCTGCCGGAAATTCAGGGCCGGGTAACAATACTGTGATTTATCCCGCCAAGTATCCAGAGTCTATAGCAGTTTCAGCAACCGATTCTCTTGATGGTCAACCTTCCTTTTCTTCAAGGGGTCCGGAAGTTGATATAGCGGGTCCAGGTGTTTCTATCTACTCAGCCTACAAAAATGGAGGTTATACAACTTTGTCCGGGACTTCCATGGCAGCGCCTCATGTTGCAGGAGCTGCGGCACTTGTATTGGCAACCCATCCGGGATTTACTCCCTCTCAAATTCAATCCTATCTTGAGGCAAATGCGGAATTTTTAGGAAGTCTTTCATCTGATCAGCAAGGCTTTGGTCTTGTTGACGCAGAGAAAGCAGTTCTGGCTCCGTAAATTTTTTTGGGCTCACTGGTTAAAAATTATAGGACCTACATTCAAATTCCCAATAGTTTCTCTGAAAAGTTTAAAAGATTAAATATAAACTCTCCCAAAGAGAATCCTCCGATGGGAAACATTAATAAAAAGAAAAGAATAAAAATACCTATTGAGCTAATTGACAAATAAACTGCTGCTTGTCTTTCGGGAAGTAACAGTGCAAATACTTTTGATCCATCTAAAGGGGGAATTGGAATAAGGTTAAAAATTCCAAGTAAAAGATTAATTCTGACAATTGTTAAAAGTAGCCAGTTAAGTGTAGCTGCAATACTTGGATCAAAGGGAAGAATGATAAGTAATTTAATAGCTAAAGCGGCTATTCCTGCTATTAAAAAATTTGTTGCAGGACCGGCAAGCGAAACAATTGCAACATCTTTTCTTCCGTCTCTTAAATTAAATCCGTCAACAGGAACCGGTTTTGCAGCCCCAAAGATAACAGGGGAGCCTGATAATATTAAGATTAAAGGTAAAGCGATACTCATAATAGGATCAATATGCGGTCTTGGATCAAGCGTTAACCTTCCTAAAAGCTTTGCAGTTGGGTCTCCAAGTCTATATGCAACAAAGCCGTGGGCAATCTCGTGTAAGATAGCGCTATAAACTAAGATTATAATTGTAACGGTCGCAAAAATTAAATCCATATCTTATTAAAATACTACAAATTATAAACAAATACCAATAGAGAATTGAAAACGATTCAAATTTAGGCTATAATTACAAAATGGCAAAAGGAAATAAGTGCGATAATTGCGGTAAGGGCATTATGTACGGACATAATGTTTCTCACGCAAAAAACAGAACAAGAAAAATTTTTAAACCAAACCTTCATAGATCAAGGGTTGAGATTTCCGGTATTTATAAAACTATGCGGCTTTGTACGAAATGCTTAAGGTTATTTAAAAATCCAAATAAAGAAGTTAAAAGCAAAGAAGTTGTTATAGAAAATCAGCCTCAAGTTACACCAGTTGTTGCTTAAGTTAAATTTTTATCCTCAAAGTGGGCTCGTATAAATAATAAAGGTAAAATAACTATATTTAAAAAGATAAGGCCCTGCCAAGAAGCATTTGCTATACTCATTCCCAAAAATGTAGTAAAAATTGCCATATACATTGGATGATTAAAGTATTTATAAAGTCCTTTCTTTACTCTTTTTTGTTTATTAGGCAGTACTCCAAATGATTTGCCTAAATTGATATAACTTACAACCCAAAATACTATTCCTAGTAAACTTAAAATTATTCCTAAAAATCTTAACGCAAAAGACGCATTAAAAGTATTTGGGTAAACTGCTGCAATATAAATATTTATTAAATATAAAGAGGGAATAAATAAGGTTGCCCAGAAAGAAAACACCAGCTTCCAGTTTATCTTAAGCATATTGTTGTAAAAACATTCTTAATTTCAAGCTTGCCTCGGGATAGCCATTTAGAAAATCTTTATATGACATTTCTTTTTTACCTTCTACCTGAATGTGTTTATTTGGTAAAAACTTAATTATTTTTTGACTAGATTTATTTACATCTGTCATTGTCCAAGTACCGGGCCAGGGGTAAAAAGCTCTTATCATCAGATTTAATTTGCTTAAGTCAGGTAAATTTTGCATATCAATAAATCCATCGTTTTTAGTAAGGATTCTGGTAATAGTTGCTTTAGAACCATCCTGAGCTTTTGGAATTATTTCTCCATTTATATATTTTGGTAAAGCTTCTTGAAGCATAGATGCTCCGAAACTGAAAAGTCTTTTAAGTAAATCAAAAGAGGTTTCATTTTCTAATATTTCACATTCTTTTTGTGCAATAATTGGGCCATGGTCAATTTGACTATCAATTTTAATGATTGTTACACCTGTTTTTGATTCACCAGAGAAAATTGCAGTTTGAACAGGAGTTGGCCCTTTATATTTTGGAAGAAAGGAGGGATGAATATTTAAAATCCCTTTTGGGTAAAAAGATGAAACCTCATCTGGAATATAAACTCCATAATCTGCAACTACTCCAACATCCACTTTTTTATTCATTATTTGTGTACCTCCTTCTTGTGCTTCCTCCTCTGCATATTTAAGGTAACTATTAATCTCAAATTCTATGTCATTTAATTTGCAATAGTTTATTACTGGGTCATTTTCATTTTTAACAACGACAAGAGTAAGACCAAAATTTCTTTTAAGAACGTCTATTATTGGAATCACAAAAGAGGATCCGCCAAAAAATATTGTTTTCATAAAATTAGATTTTTATTTCTTCAAAAACATCCTGACCCTTTTCATCTTTCTCCGATTTGTATAATGTCCCTTTTTGTTCTAAAACTCTTTTTGGAAAGAGAATTCCTTCTAAGTGATCCATTTCATGTTGGATAATTGTAGCCATAAAACCATTAAATACTTTAGTGTATTCTTTACCTGTTTTGTCCATATACTCTAAAGTAATCTCTGGAGATCTTTCGACTTCGCCCCAGATATCTTTTAATGATAAACAGCCTTCAAGCTTTTTATGTTTTTGCCCTTTTTTTGTTTTAACAGGTGGTTTCTGGTCTACTATTTTTGGGTTTATAAAAACTGAAATTTTTGAATTTACTTTTGGTTTTATGATAAAAAGCCGTAATGATTTTCCAGCCTGAGGAGCAGCAAGGCCAACTCCGATTGGATCGGTCGCAGATTCTAAAGCTTGGGACAGCTGTTCTATAAAGGAAAGAATTGAACTGTCTATGGATTTTATAGCTTCAGATTTTTTTGATAATACCTCGTTTGGGGCATTTAATATTTGTAACATTTACGCTTAATTATAGCACTAAAGTTGTTTTTTCCAGGTATCAATTGCGGTCTTTGCTTGTTCGTTAGCTCCAAAGTTGTCGATTAAAAATTGCATTTGGTCAATTGCTTTCTGTGCGTATTCTCTGTTTACTACCTTTTCTTTATCATCTACTGCTAATTGATGGTAGAAAATTCCCAGAGCATAGTATGCATTAGTATAACTTGGTTTTAACTTGACTGTGTTTTCTAAAATTTCAACACTTTTTTTGATATCACCGTTTTGTCCTGTTAATACCCCCAAGTTATATGATATATCCGCATCTGTTGGAGCAAGTACTGCTGCCTTTTTAACAGCATCTAAAGCTTGTACTGCGTATTGAGGATTTATTTGGGCGAGAGTATAGAAAATCCTAACTCTGGTTTTATAAAAAACAATATTATTTGGATAATCTTGTACGAGCTTATTGCTTGTATTAATAGAATTATCAATCATTTCTTTTGCTAGTTTTTGACTCTGCTCATCCGGCTTTGACTGAGTTTGGTAGACAATTGCAGATCCAACTATTGCATTGTTTAGTGCAAGTTCATCTCTGAATACAGGTTCGCTTGGTCTTGTGTTTACCGCAAGCTGTAAATATTGGTAGGCTCCTTGATAGTCTTGAGTTCTGTCTAGGTTGTATCCTAAATAATAATATCTATCAGCCTGCCAAAATCTTGCCAAAACAAAGAGGGAATATAAGGCTATTAGTAAAACTATGATTGAGATACCTTTTTGGGGATTAGATAATACATAACTTTCCTTTTTGTCTTTATTAAAAGAAA
>CAYWPH010000028.1:0-10554 GCA_964460145.1 uncultured Gammaproteobacteria bacterium
TCTTCAAGAAAATGACGAAAAGTGGAAAATATATAATGAAAGTGCGAGAAAATGGGATCTTGGCCAAATGTCACTTGATGAAGTTTATAAAGTTTTATCTGATATAACAGGAATACCCGCTGACCAAATCTGGGATAAATTCTATCTAAAAGCAGAGTTAAATGAAGACGTAGTTGAAATAATAAAAAGACTTAAGAAGAATTATAAAGTGTTTTTGTTTTCTAATTTCATATCAGAGCTTATTAGAAAGCTTTTAGATAATCACAATATAACTGACTACTTTGATGAAATAATAATCTCCTCGGAATATAAAATGAAAAAGCCGGATCCTAAATTTTTTGAACTATTGTTAAGAACAACTGGAGTAAAAAAGAATGAAATACTTTTTATTGATGACAGAAAAGATAATATAGAAGGAGCACAATCTTTTGGCATTAAAAGTGTTTTATATACAAACGTAGAAAACTTAGAAGATAATTTGAAACACATGGGATTATCCTTTTAGAGGCTTGAAAAACGGCTCAAACTTCTCTATAATATTGAGGTTAATATGGATTTATCTTTTATTTTTGAAAATAGATTTTTAATTGTAATTGCTTCTGCCATACTTGCAATTGTCTACGGAACCTTCCTTACTTTTAGAGTTTTATCCGCCCCAAAAGGTGACAAAAAAATGAACGACATTTCAGATGCAATTTCTGAGGGTGCTGCTGCTTATATGAAAAGACAATATACTGTAGTTGCAATTATTGGAGTTATCATTTTTGCAATCCTTTATTATTTCCTAGGGCTAAATGATGCTTTTGGTTTTGCAATCGGAGCAATTTTTTCTACAATTGCAGGAGTAATCGGAATGAGTGTTGCAGTTAGAAGCAATATCAGAACAGCTCAGGCTGCAAAAACAGGACTTCCGAGCGCATTTTCAATGGCATTTAAAGGCGGGGCCGTAACTGGACTTATGGTTGCTGGTCTTGCACTTTTATCAGTTGTAGGATTTTATTGGTATTTACAAACTTATGATCCAGGAAACCTTAATCCCTTAATTGCTCTTGGATTTGGAGGAAGTTTAATTTCTGTTTTTGCAAGACTTGGTGGCGGAATATTTACAAAATCCGCTGACGTTGGAACAGATATGGTTGGAAAAATAGAAAAGGGGATTCCGGAAGATGATCCAAGAAATCCAGGTGTTATTGCGGATTTGGTAGGAGATAACGTTGGAGATGACGCAGGAATGGCAGCTGATTTATTTGAAACATATGTTATTACAGCAGTTGCTGCAATGATACTTGGACAATTATTATTCCCAGGAAACGTTGCGGTTTTATTCTTCCCATTACTTATTGGGGCTATTTCAATTGTTGCAAGCATTGTCGGAACCTGGTTTGTAAAAGTATCAGGAAGTGGAATAATGAAAGCCTTATATCAAGGGCTGGCAGTTGCAATTGCTGTTTCAATTACCGGCTTTTATTTCTTAACAAAGGCTATATTCCCAAACGGACTTGAAAACATTAGCACTTTAAATCTTTTCTACACATCAATTATCGGTCTTATTCTTACAGTTGGATTGATGGCAATTACAGAATACTTTACTTCTAAAAAGTTTTCTCCTGTTAAGACAATCGCAAACGCTTCAACAACGGGCCACGGAACAAATGTTATTGCAGGACTTGCAGTTTCAATGAAATCAACGTTTGCCCCAATTCTTTTAATAGCAGCGGCAATTTTAGTTTCATATAATCTTGCCGGTCTTTATGGCGTAGCTATTGCGGCAATGAGTATGCTATCCCTTGCCGGTATTATCGTTGCAATTGATGCATTCGGCCCAATAACAGATAACGCAGGAGGAATTGCTGAAATGGCAGGGCTTGATAAAAAAGTAAGAGACGTAACAGATCCATTAGATGCTGTCGGAAATACAACTAAAGCAGTTACTAAAGCTTATGCAATTGGAAGTGCCGGCCTTGCAGCTTTAGTACTATTTGCAAGTTACACACAGGAATTAACTAAGGGCACAACCGGTATTGATATTAAAAGCGCATTCTCACTCACTGATCCACTAGTTATCATAGGTCTATTTATAGGAGGAGCTTTGCCTTACCTATTTGCCTCTTTGGCTATGGAAGCAGTTGGAAAAGCATCTGTTGCAGTAGTTGATGAAGTACGAAGACAATTTAGAGAAATTAAAGGCATAATGAGCGGGAAAGTAAAACCGGAATACGGAAAAGCAGTTGATATTGTAACCAAAGCAGCCATTAGGGAAATGATACTCCCAACAGCAATTACAATTGCAGCACCAATTATCGTAGGCTTTACCCTTGGTCCAATAGCGTTAGGAGGACTACTCGTTGGAAGCATAGTCACTGGACTATTCCTTGGAATATCAATGACTACAGGCGGAGCAGCTTGGGATAACACTAAAAAATATATTGAAGAGGGAAACTTGGGAGGCAAAGGAAGCTTTGCCCACCAAGCAGCAGTTACAGGGGATACAGTCGGAGATCCTTATAAGGATACCGCAGGACCTGCGATCAATCCAATGATTAAGGTCTTAAATATTGTAGCCCTATTAATAGCATCCTTTCTTATTTAATTAAATTTTAAACTTAATGGCAGACATAGGAAAACTTCAAAAAACAGAAATATCACAGGAAATGAAACGTGCGTATTTGGATTACGCAATGTCTGTTATTGTCTCAAGGGCTCTTCCAGATGTTAGAGACGGATTAAAACCGGTTCACAGACGTATCCTTTTTGCTATGAACGAAATGGGACTTGGACCAACTTCTAAATTTTTAAAGTCTGCGCGTATTGTCGGAGAAGTTATGGGTAAATACCATCCTCATGGCAATATGGCAATTTACGATTCTCTTGTAAGACTTGCCCAGGATTTTTCTATGAGATATCCTCTAGTAAACGGTCAAGGGAATTTTGGTAGCACGGATGGAGATCCTCCTGCGGCCGATAGATACACGGAAGCAAAACTCCAGGCAATCACAATGGAAATGCTTTTGGATATTGATAAAGAAACTGTTGATTTCATAGCTAATTATGACGGGAGTTTTAAAGAACCAGCTTTTTTACCATCGCTTCTTCCAAATCTTTTACTTATGGGATCTGAGGGTATTGCAGTTGGTATGGCAACAAAAATTCCCCCGCATAACCTTTCTGAAGTAATTGATGGATTGTCCTTTTTAATAGATAAGGTAAAGATTACTACAGAACCTAGTATTCATGTTACCTCAGAAGTTACCGTTGATGAGCTTTTGGAATATATTAAGGGACCGGATTTCCCAACAGCTGGAGCAATTTACGACTGGAATGAAATAAAAAATGTCTATACAACCGGACGCGGAAGGATACTTATTCGAGGAAAAGCTGAAATTGAGGATATTGGACAGGGAAAATCAGCAATCATTATCACTGAACTTCCATATCAGGTAAATAAAGCACTTCTTGTTGCAAGAATTGCAGACCTTGCCAAAGAGAAAAAGGTAGACGGCATTTCAGACCTAAGGGATGAGTCGGACAGACATGGAATAAGAGTAGTAGTTGAGCTCAAAAGAGACGCTACTCCTAAGAAAGTTCTAAACAATCTATTTAAGCATACAAGCCTTCAGACTACTTTTCCGGCTAACATTGTTGCTTTGGTCGACGGAACGCCTCAAACTCTTAATCTAAAAACCATTTTAGAGGAATTTCTTAAACATAGGTACTTGGTTGTCAAAAGAAGATCCGAATTTGAATTAAGACAGGCAAAAGCAAGGCTTCATATCTTAGAAGGCCTTAAAATTGCTGTTGAAAATATTGATGCTGTTATTAAAACAATTCGAGAATCAAAGACCCAGGAAGACGCAAAAGAAAACTTAATGAAAAAATTCAAGCTCTCAGAAATCCAGGCAATTGCAATTTTGGATATGCAGCTTCGAAGACTTGCTGCGCTTGAAAGACAAAAAATTGAAGAAGAATACCAAATGGTTAAAGAAACAATTACATATTTAGAAGATTTGCTTTCCCACCCTGCCAAAATTCTGGTTGTTATTAAAAATGAACTGACAAAATTACAAGAAAAATACAAAGACGAAAGAAGAACCAAAGTCTACAAAGGAAAAGTCGGAGAGTTTTCTGAGGAAGACCTAATCCCAAATGAACCAACAGTTATAACCATTACAGATACTGGATATATTAAAAGACAAAGCACAATGAGTTTCAGAACCCAACAAAGAGGCGGAAAAGGAATAATCGGAATGACTACAAAAGAAGAAGATAATATCGCAGATATTAAATTTGCACAAACTCATGACAATCTCCTTTTCTTTACCAATAAAGGAAAAGTCTATCAGATAAAAGCATATGAAATAAGCGAAAGTTCAAGAACAAGTAAGGGAACTGCGATAGTAAACCTACTTAATATTGAAGCTGGAGAAAAAGCTGAAGCGTTCGTTGCTTATGGCAAAAACGATAAGTCTACATACGTCCTTCTTGCAACAAGAAACGGAACTGTTAAAAAATCTAAGATTAGTGAATTTGAAAATATCAGAAAGAGTGGAATTTTAGCTATTAAGTTAGAACAAGGCGATGAGCTGGTTTGGAGCAAATTAACAAGTGCAAACGATCAAATATTCTTGTTTACAAGAAACGGAAAATGCATTAAGTTTTCCGAAGACCAGATAAGACCAATGGGTAGAAACACAATGGGAGTAAGAGGAATATTAATTCGGAAAGATGATTCAGTAATGCAAATGGATATCGTTGGAAAAGGTATTAAGGCATATGCTTTAACTATTATGCAAAATGGTTATGGTAAAAAAACTTCCACCGACAAGTTTCCAAAGCAGGGAAGGGGAGGACAGGGAGTAAAAGTTGCAGAAGTAACAGCAAAAACAGGAAAAATTGCCTATACCCAGATTATTCCAGTAAACTGCAAAGAAATAATAATAACTTCTCAAAAAGGTCAAATTGTAAAGCTTGACGTTAACTCCGTACCGGATCTCTCCAGAGCAACACAGGGAGTAATACTGATGAGATTTTCAAAACAAGGAGACCTTGTCGCGTCTGCTACCTGCATTGAAGAATAATGAAAATAGATGGAAGGAAAATTGCTGAGGAGATTTTGGAAAATCTTAAAGACAGAGTTGACAAACTTAAAGAAAAAAAAGTTATTCCACATTTATATATCCTCACCTTTGGAACCAATCCTCAAACAGAAAGTTATTTAAAACAAAAAATACTTCGGGCAAAACAAATCGGTGCAAAGATTACTATTAAAAAGTTTTCTGTTAGAGTTTTACCAAAAACTGTTTATGGTTTAATTGAAAAACTAAACAAAGACAAAAAGGTAAATGGAATAATTGTTCAAAGGCCACTTCCTAAGCAAATAGATGAGGAAAAAGTTTCTTTGGCAGTAAGCTTACCTAAAGACGTTGATGGATTTCATCCCCATTCTAACTTTTTTCCACCAGTTGCCATTGGAGTTATAAAATTAATTGAATCAACACTTGATTCTCAAGATATTAAAGACTATTTAAAATCAAAAAAAATAGCCTTAATAGGGAAAGGTATTACGGCTGGGAAACCGATTATAAATCTATTTAAAAGACTAAATATAAAAATCAAAGTTATTGACAGTAAGACAAGGGATAAGAAAAAAATTATTAAATCAGCTGATATTGTTGTTAGTAGCATTGGTAAAAAAATTATAGGCAAAGACGATATCAAAAAGAATGTTTTATTAATTGGAGTTGGCATGCATACAGAAAATGATAAACTAAAAGGGGACTTTGATGAAGATGAAATACAAGATAAAGTCTCTTTTTATTCTCCAACTCCTGGTGGAGTAGGGCCGGTTAACGTAATAATGCTTATGAAAAACTTAGTAGAAGCAACGGAAAACCAAAACTCCTAATAATTGACACCAGGGTCTCAATTGATTAATATATTCCTGTGAGAAACTTCTATGAACAGTTTAAAACTCCAATTGTCACAGTAGCTTTAATATTCTTAGCATTTTTAGTCTATACAAAAGTCTTTGGTCCAATTCCTTTTTATATAAATAGCGTAAATACAACTAAAACAGATCTGTTTTCATCTAGTGGCAGTGGGGAAGTAACTGCGGTTCCAGACATAGCAAGCGTTTCCATAGGAGTTACTAAAGCTGCCGCAACTGTAGACAGTGCACAAGAACAGGTAAATACTGTTGTAAATAAACTAATTTCAGATATTAAAAAGCTTGGTATAAATGAAAAAGACATTAAAACGACAAATTATAATGTAAACCCAAATTATGGATCAGGAGGACCAGAACCTTTAATATATCCATCAATTGGGGGAACTGAAAAAATAACCGGATATACTGTAACACAAAATATTGAGGTAAAAGTAAAACCTTTGGATAAAGTAAATAATGTAATTGATGTTTCAACAAAGGCAGGAGCAAATTTGGTCGGAGGAGTTAATTTCACTTTCTCAGATGATTTAATGAAAAAGCTGGAGAAGGAGGCTACTCAAGAAGCAGTTAACGATGCAAAAGAAAAAGCACAAATACTTGCAAATGCAGCAGGAGTAAGACTTGGTAAGATTGTAAATGTTGTTTCAAGCACAAACCATCCTTATTTTATGCGATCAATGGCAGCTTCACTAGAGAGTAAGACAACCGATGCTGTACCTCCCACAGAAATTACGCCTGGGGAAAACACAGTAAATATCGGCGTAACAATTTATTACGAAACTTATTAAGTAAAATATATTCTAGGAACATTATCTGTCTTAATTTTAGTATTAATCATAGCAGGCGCTGCATTTTACTTTGGACAACAATCCGCAAATCAAAGAAGTAATAATTTACTTACTTCCGTTATTCCCACTATGGAAGCTTTTATGAATATCTCTTAATTGCTTATTCGTAATATGTGTATAAATCTGAGTTGTGGCAATATTTTTGTGTCCTAACATTTCCTGAACACTTCTAATATCAGCACCGTTTGTTAGAAGATCTGTTGCGAATGAATGTCTAAACGTATGCACAGTTGCATCAACGGGAATTCTCGCTTTTTGAACATATTTTTTAACCAAGCGCTCTACACTTCTTGCTGTAAGTCTCATACGCTCTCCGCCATCTTCTTCTATAACTCTTCCGCTGTAGCGTATAAACAAAGGTTTAAAATTATCCCCTCTTGCATCTAAATATCTCTTTATCCAATCTGCAGCCCTGTCAGAAATGAACACAAGTCTTCCGCGTCCTCCTTTACCTATTACGCCAAATTCTCTACGGTCTAAATTAAGCTGCTCATGGTTAAGTTTTACAAGTTCTGAAACACGAAGACCAGTTGAAAACAATAACTCCATAATAGTTCTGTCTCTTATTCCTTCTTCTTTAGACGTATCAGCGCTTGTTACAAGTCTATCTACCTGATCTTTTTCTAAAAATTTTAGGCTCCTTGATTCTGTTTTAGGAAGATCAATTTTAGACGGCTCTAAAGTTTTAAAATCATTTTTTATAAGAAACCTAAGGAAACTCCTTAGTGCTATTACGTAATAGTTTTGAGTTACTCTTTTTAAAGTTAATCCTTTTTTATCAACTCTGTTTGCCAAAAAAACTCTATATTTTCTAATTGTTGGTAAATCTAAATTTTCTATTGTTTTCGAAGGCTGGGTAGAGGTAAACCAGTTATTAAATACTTCTAGATAGTGCTTATAGTCACGAATAGTAAGCTTAGAGCAGTTTTTTTCTATCTCAAGATATTCCAAGAATTGATCTATTAGACCGGGCAGTTCGTCTTGCATCAATAATATTGTGCGACATCAAAGAGTACTTGTCAAGTTGACAAAGCTTTTATCTAGATGATAATCTAAATTATAAACAATATGGCAGAAGTAAAAACACAACCACCATTACGAACCGGCTTAGTTGAGGCTCCTCTTATTGAAGGCGCACTAAGAGAAAGGGAACAAAGAAATATTAAGATTAAAGTTTCTGCTGGAAGAAGACTATTTAATTGGTTTAAGAAAAGTAAACCAGCTCAAATTGTCACAGCTATTACGCTGGGAGCAGCTATGTCTCAGACTCCCGCAGGAAAAGATGCTACTGCAAACGTTTTAGATCATGCAGGAAATATACCTCATGCCGTAGACACCTGGTTATTTAATCCAAAACCTGAAGACAATACCTGGGCAAAAGAAACAATTTTAAGAATTACAGGAGAGCAACCACTTAAAGAAGGCGAGCATTTTGTTGAAGAAATGATAGTGGTAGCCGACCAGCCTTTACAAAAAGTCGCTGATGTATACCCCCTTAATTCAAGCTACTTTGGTAGGGGTCCTTTAGAAATCGTTGGTCAAATACCTGTAGGGACTGAACTTAATCATGTGTTAATAACTCCAGGAATAAGACCTAATTCGGCGGGACAGGCAGGAAATTATGGAGCTGTAGATTGCAATCTCATTCTTGGACAGCTAAGAGACCGCAACGGTAAATCCTTAGAGAATACGGGCGGAAATCTAGTTTGTACAATTCCCGTTGCCAATCTTCATATGTCAGGGTCTTCACATAAAAAATAGGTTGACTCCAATAAATCCAGTTGCTATAATCTTTTCTTAAATATGAGGTTTATTGAAGCATTAGCGTCAAAAGGAGTTTTGCGACGTGAATTTGATATGTGGCACATAATTCGTGAGAAAGAAGAAGGTTGTGACTGGATAGATCCAGACCCAAGCATGCAAATGACATTTGCCGTTGCATCTGATACGCAAAAAGCGAATGCAAGACGAGACTTAGAAGAGACTATACAAGCAGTCTGCAATATACTTAGGTTAATTCACGATAAACCTCAAGTTGAGCCCGGTCTACCAATCCCTCCCGCACCAAATGGCCAAAGATATTATGGAGATTGGTATAATGGTATAAGAACTGCTGTTATTACGGCAAATAGCGCAAGACCCAAATAGATTCCTAGCCCACTTGCTGCAGCTTACCACGCCATTCTTCCTGCCAAGTAGCAAGAATTTCTTCTTTAACCTTTACGCCACTATTATTACCAACAGCAGATCCGGCCTGATCAGCTCTATTAAAAAGATCATCAAGCGCATCCATGATAAGAAATGCACTCTGTCTTTGCTCTTTCGTCCTGCAATTATCATCTATATGATCATTTCTCTCCGATATTAAATATACCTGAGCATCTAAAAGCACATCTCTTCTTGTTTCTGCATTTCTTTGCCTAGCCCTGGGAATTAGACCCAAAATACGCCTTGTCAGAAATCTGGATCTATTTAAAATACTTATCTCTTGATCTACAGCTGCTAGATCCTGAGCTGTAGCTAAAGTGGTCAAATAATCTGAAAAAACAAGTTTATCAGGAATTGTTACTATGCCAAGCCTTTTTTGCAAACTATTATTTGCAGCAAACCGCTCTGCATGAAGCCGAGCTGCTTTAACTTCCGCATCAACAGCAAGAAATCTTTCAGGAGTAACACGTTGCTCACTCATACAATCTAATTATACACTTCCAGCCTCGGGGAATGTCAATAATTTTAAATATTAGCTTCCTCTAGCCTCAAAATATTTTGTGTTAATAACCCTATAGTAGGGGAGAATTAAAAAACTTGGTATTTAATAAAAATAGAGGAAACAATGAGTAGACAACTATAGAAGACAATAATATTGATAATTAGTACGTCAAATAGATATTGAAAAAGGACCACTTCTCCTGAGGATCCAGCCTGCGTGACGTCGTAAAAGTATTATTGTGCGACATAATCACTTTCGCTTTCCTGCTGCTGTATTGCTTCATATTTTTATCTCTATACCCTCATGGAGAGAAATAGATAAACAAATAGTTAAGTAAATAGACAAACACTACTCTCTGTAGACCCTTAGGATTAATTATTTCCTTAATGTTCTATACTTTATCATCCTCCTCCCAAGCAGTTATTGATACGTCGTACATTTAGATTGTTAAATCAATCTAATCGATTAATTTTGAGGCTAAATTTGTAAAATTTTGAATATAGTTGTCGGCACCACTCTCTGGGGATAGAGACGTTCGTATTTTTTTCAACAGCTGCAAGAATTAACTTCAGCTAAGCTCATATTGCATGATATAGACTGTTATGAGGCTCGAAAGTCGTGAAAAGTCGAGGCTTAGCTTCAAATTAACTGTGAAAATATTCTAAAGATATCCACATTTATGTCCTATAATTATTATAGGATAAATTTAATTACTATATCAAATTATATCATCTGGTAAGAGCTATGTTATTTGAATTTCCCGAGGATTATACCTCTTCCCTCTTCTCTACCTTGGAAATTAAAAAATTATTTTAAAACCAGCCTGAAAATAAGGTTAAAAATATAAAAGAGATGACTGTAACCCAGAAGTATTCTAAAATTACGGCTCTAAAAAGTCTTCTCTCAAACCAGGCATGAGTAAGTCCTAGGATTACATAGAATATCGCTGTTAAAAAAAGCGCAATAACTGTTGGGCTTCCCTGATTAAACCAAAGAAACGCTGCTACTTCAACTAAACAGATTGTAATCGTTAGAACCCAAAAGACTTGAGA
>CAYWPH010000029.1:0-10318 GCA_964460145.1 uncultured Gammaproteobacteria bacterium
GAACTTTATCTAAAGCACAAGCGCAGGAAATTGCAAAAAACAAAATGGAAGATTTAAATACAGATGAGTTAGAATCAGCAGTAAGAATAGTGGAAGGAGTCGCCCGTTCAATGGGTGTTAAAGTACAATAATGGGAAAAATTAGAGTAAAAACATTTGGAGATGAAACTCAGGAACTAGAAGAAAAGAAAAAGCTTGGGAGAAAAAAAGAAGAGAAGAAAAAACGAGAAGCATCTCAAACTCAAGAAGAAGTACAAGAAGAAACTGTTAATAAGCCTCAAGAAGAAGTTATTACTAAAGAAGAGCTAGAACAAGAACCTGTAAAAGAAAAAAGGAAAGTTAAAATCAAAAAAGACCAGAAAGCTTTCCATTCTCAAAAATATGATGATTTAAATACACAGGTTGATAAAAGTAAGGTATATTCCCTACCTGAAGCTTTAGATCTTTTAGTCAAACTGCAAAGAGGTAAATTTGATGAAACAGTAGAACTTCATATAAATACTCTTACTCCTGGAATTTCAGGAAATATAACCCTTCCCCATGGAACAGGCAAAAAAACCAGAGTCGCTATTGCAACCGACGCTCTCATTACCGAGATTGAAAAAGGAACAATAAACTTTGATATTTTGGTAGCAGAACCACAAATGATGGGTAAACTAGCTAAAGTAGCAAGAATCTTAGGACCAAAAGGGTTAATGCCAAATCCCAAAAACGGAACAATTACCCCAAATCCTGAGGAAGTTGCTAAAAAATATGAAGGCGGACAAATTTCCTTTAAAACTGAAACTAAGAATCCATTGCTCCATTTAACTGTTGGTAAAATTTCTTTTGGAAAAGAAAAACTAACTGAAAATATAGAAGATTTGTTAAAAGCAGTTAAAAAGGCAAATATTGTAAACGTCACATTAAAATCCACCATGTCCCCAGGTATTAAAATTAGAGTTTAATCTGCCCCATTTTAAATGAGAGAAAGAATAGCTACATCTATTAGACAAAGAGCTGAGAGTTTTGCTGGAACAATTCTATGGAAAGGGTCAAGACTTATAGCAAGACACGATGTTTTCAGTCAAGGCACAAGCTTAGAAAGAACAAGGGAACATTTAAAACAGGGTGGTTCGTTAATTGTAGTTATCAATCATGCTCATTCTCTCGATACAGTTGTAATCGGGCATGCAATTGAAGATTATGTTTCGCCTCTTGACAGAGTCACCGCAGTTACAGCTTTAAAACACTCTGATCCAGATAGATATAAATTTGACAAGACTGTTAAACGTCACGAATACATATTAATAGATCTTGCCCAAAAATCCAGAAAGTTTAAAATTTTAAGATTTGTTCAAAGATCGGACAAAGAAAGACAGTATTACAAAGACCATCCGCAAGCTCTGGGAGGAAAATCAATTATGAAATTTAATTTTGAGTCCGGAAAAGAAGCTATAGAGATTCTTAAAAATGGCGGAATAGTGATGATTGCTCCGGAAGGAACAAGAAGCGAAGATGGAAACATGCAAGAAGCTCAAACCGGAACAGAAGGACTTCTCGAGAGAGCAAAGGATAATGCACTAGTACTACCTGTCAGTGTTTTACGTATAGATGGCACGTTCAGAGTAGTTTTCGGAGAACCTTTTTCCTATGAAGATCTAATGAGAGAACAAACCCAAAACCCAACGATTAAACTAAAAGATTTGATAATGAGAAGGGTTGCAAGGCTTGTCCCAAGAGGAAAAAGAGGATTTTACGAAAACTTAGTTTAAAAATTTCTTATTTCCCCAACAGATCTATCAATTTTTACAGGAGATGCTTTTCCGCCTCTTCCTCTAATTACATTGGAGTTAAATCTCATATCTTTTAATTTTTCAGAAACTCCAATTCTACTTACACTTAACTGGTCTGCCATTGGAACAGGACTCGCTATTGTTCCGTCAGAAGCTTGATCTAATTCTATAAGCGATTCATCTCCCAATGCTTGAGTAATTCCATCTTCTGTAATGATTCTATATTTTGTGTCTGCGGGCATTAGCGTTGTGTTTTGATCTTTTCTAATAAAATGCTCATGGCCGTAAACTATTTCATCAGCATTTAGAACTCCTATTAATTCCATGAGATTTTGTGCAGTTACTTTTCCCTCATTTGTTGGAGTTAAATTATTATGTCTCTCCCATGATGGCACTGCGTGTGCTACTATTGTTACTGTTTTAGATGCAGCTCTTGCCTTAGCAACATTTGCCTTTAATGAATCAAGTTGATCTTGATCCATCGGTTTAGTTAAGGGCTCGAAAGGAACAAGAACATGCATTGCGTTATCAGTCTCTACAGTAGAAATACCTGTAACAAAATTAACACCCATTGCTCTTAAAACATTTGCTCCATATAATCTTCTTTGCTCTATTGGAAGGGCAACCGGATCAGGCGTATTCTTTTCAAAATCAAAAGGAAGCCTAACATCCCAGTTTCCTTCTAATGCAACAACTTCTGCGCCAGTTTCATCGAGAAGTCTTCTGGCGAAATTTCCAAATCTTTCATAATTTTCTCTTACTTCCCCAGCCAAACTTTCAATTGCAGTCTCGGAAAGATCAGATACATAATGGCCAAAATGCTTGTGTTTTACTGTCCATCTTATACCCTCAACAACATCTTTATCAGGCAAAGCTTGGACTTGTTCCCTAGCCTGTTCTTCTGTTAAAGACGGATCTGCTAAAACTCTTTCATATGAGGCTAAATTAATATATCCTTGCCTTAATTCTTGTAAAATTGTGGCATCGTCAACTTCTCTTCCAGCCTCCTGTGCTTCTTTTGCCAAGGCTTTATATCTATTCCACATTAAATTATCGTCTCCGCTATTTCCTCCTTGATAGAAAAGTCTTTGAAGTCTCGTTAATTTTGCAGATCCTCCAATATCTCCCATGAAAAACACTTGCTCAAAATTTCCGGTAAAAAGAATGTTTTCTATTTCAGCCTGTTTTTGAGTAGTAAATCCATGAATATCTCCTACATATGCGTATTTACTTACTCTTTCTGCCTCAATTCCTAAAGCTTGTTCCGTAGTCTGAACTCTCGAAAGCCTTAATTCTTTTAGAATAATACGTGGATGCATTCCAAGCTCATTTGCGGTTTCATAAATAGCATTTTTAATCTTAATTGCTCTTACAAGTGGTTTTTCTCTATCCTGAGATTCAATAGAAGAAAGACGCGGTGTTATCGCGTTTGCAACTTCCGGGTTTACGAATGAATGAGATTGAGATTCTGACATGGGGGGAATGTTAACATACGGTTTGTTATTTGTCAAATATTTAATATATTATAGGACTTAACTATTATTTTTAAAGCTAAATCAATAATATTAATATCTTATAGTTGTTTAGATTCTCTATCTATCGTAAAAGCAAGAGGATCTTTTTTTAAAATACTTCTCGGAACTCGTTTAAGAGTAACCATTGTGACGAGTTTTTTCGTCGGGTTTCCAACGGCATGCCAATTCTTTCCTTCTGTAAAATGAGGCAAGAATTCAACAATAATATTTCTTCTTGTGCTATTTTTTGCTTCGACTAAAAGCCGAACTCTTTTAGTACCAGAACATTCAATGCCAACTATCCACTCATCTTTCTTTAAGAGAGCTTCTTGGATTTGTTTCTCAACTACAGTACCGTTTTGATCCTCGTATATTATTACTTGGCCAATAAGCGGAACGGAAAATTCTTCTATGAACTTATGCCTATGCCAATTTAGTCTGTAATCAAAATTAGGAGGAAGCCTTGTAATTTTAACCTCTACAGGAATATTTGGATCTCTGTGGTAGAACTGAAAATTATTCCTCTCTTCTCCCCCAGGCCTATACTCCGTAGATACTTCAGATAATGGTACGAACATACATTAATTGTATCTAAATTAGAAAAAATATCAATTGACAATAAACTATTCAGATGGTATTATTGTTTCTACCTAAGACAGTAGGCATAAAAACTAAGACCTACCGAGGAACAACAGAGCAATCGATATTGCTCTTTTAACACTCTTCTTAGGAGTGTTTTTTATTATATATGAATACCGTAAATACAAAAGTATCGGCAAATAGACAAAAAAAAGTAGACATAGTAGCTTCACTTAGTGATAAGTTTACAAAAGCTAAGGCTGTTGTCTTTACTAATTATCAAGGTCTTACCCACAAACAAATCGAGACGCTTAAAAAAGCCATAAAACCCTTAGAAGGTGAATTTGTAGTTGCAAAAAACTCTCTTGTAACACGTTCTTTAGATGAAAACAAAATAAAACTTGGAGAAGATCATGTTTTAGAAGGACCAACGGGAACTCTTTTTATGTATAACGATATAGTTGCGCCGTTAAGAGCACTGGCAAAATTAATTAAAGAACTAAATCTTCCATCTGTTAAGTTTGGGATCATGGACAATGATTTCATAACAACAGAACAAGTTTTGAAACTCTCTACTCTTCCAACAAGAGAAGTATTACTCGCTCAATTAGTTGGCGGACTCAAATCCCCTATCTTTAACTTACACAGAAGCCTACAGTGGAACTTACAAAAGCTAGTTTTAACCTTAAATGCTGTTGCAAAAGCTAAACCGGCAGTAACTCAAGCTTCAGCCGTAGAACCAGTAAAAACAGAAGCAACACCAGTTGAAGTAGTAGAAGAAACTACCCCAGTAGAAACACAACCAGAAGAAAAACCTAATGAAGAGTCTAAAGGTGGTGAGAATTAATGGCAAAATTATCACAACAAGATTTACTTAAAGCAGTTGAAGAAATGTCAGTTCTCGAACTATCAGAGCTAGTAAAAGCTTTGGAAGAAAAATTCGGAGTTTCAGCCGTAAGCGCGGTTGCTCAAGCACCAGCGGCAGCACCAGCAGAAGGGGCAGAAGAAGTTTCCGAACAGACAGTCTTTAACGTTGTTATTGCATCTGGAGGAGCAAATAAAATATCTGTAATTAAAGCAGTTAGGGAACTAGTTCCAACTTTGGGACTTTCTGATGCAAAAGCATTAGTAGACAGTGCTCCAAAAGAAGTAATGACAGCAGTCAATAAGAAAACAGCAGAAGAAGCAAAAGCCAAGTTAACCGAGGCCGGAGCAACAGTTGAACTTAAATAAGTTTAATTTAAATGTTTTCGCAATTTTCCCGTCATTTAGGCGGGATTTTTGTATTTAAGCGGCATTGAATATAATTTCTTCTGAGCTTATAGCCTCAAGACCAGGATTAACTCTTTTGGACATTTTAGTTAATACTCTCCCCGGACCTACTTCTATAATACGTTCCGGTTCTCTCTTGGTAATTTCCTCCATTGTCCTTTGCCATTGAACAGGGTTAGTTAAATGATCTATTAAACCTGTTCTTATTTCCTCAACCGTCGTTGCATAATCTCCTGTTGTATTTTGTATAAAAGGTATCTGGGGAGGTAAAAACTCAGTTCCATAAACATAAGGTCTTAGACCTTCTGCCGCAGGTTGCATAAGAGAACAATGTGAAGCAAGACCTACGCCTAAGCGAAAAACTTTTGCGCCCTCTAAAAGAGCAAGATCAAAAGCCTTATCAATTGATTTAACTCTTCCTGCTATTACCGTTTGCCCTTGATTTAAATTAGCAACTTCTGTTTTAGTTCTTAAACAAATTCCTTCAACTCCCTCAAGAGGCAACTCAATAATTGCAAGCATTCCCCCAGGAGTTTCTCTTGCAGCTTCATCCATTAATCGGCCTCTTTCAAATATGAGTTCGAGCCCAGATTGAAAACTAAGCACGCCTGCTGCAACCAAAGCTGCATATTGACCAGCACTATGGCCTGCAACTACATCAGGCTTCTTATCCATATTCATAAATGCCAAAATTCTCAAATGGGCAATGCTAGTTGCAAAAAGAGCTGGCTGAATCCACAGATTAGTCAGTAAATAACCCTCTGGATCTGCCCCACATAAACGCATAAAATCAACACCTAATACATCACTGCTCTCTTGATATGTTTCTAAGGCTATGCCTGAAACTTCTGATTTTGGGTGTTCTAAAAGTTTAGTACCCATTCCCCTGTATTGACTTCCTTGCCCTGGAACAACAATAGCTTCTTTACTCATGAAGGAAATAATACCAAATTAATTATAAAAAGCCAATTATTCTTAGTTTGCCTATTGACAACTTTGTTCTATTTTGTTACTTTAGTATTAGTTAATGATCATATTGATTATTAAACGATTACTAAAAAATTATGCCGGAACAACTTTCACTTAATAACCTTCCAGATTTACTCACTGTCAGAGAAGTTGCCCAAATTCTCAGAGTTTCTCCCCTAACTATTAAAAGATGGGGTAAAAGAGGAAAATTACCGGCAATCAGAATTAATTCCCGGGGAGACAGAAGATATAAGAAAGATGCAGTCCTCTGGTTACTTGGAATTGCAGCAAAAAGCGAAGCTTAATACTCCCCTAACTACACTCTTCTTCTATATTGAGCCCTATGAAGGCTTTTTATTTTCTCTTCGTCAGGTGTATCAAAATGCTCTATTATGAAATCAATAGTTTCATTTGGATCTTGAGTGTTTACAAAGATACCTGTGCCGACCTCAAAGCCTCCTATTACCTTGTATCTAGGGACTATCCTTAGATACCAATCTTTGTAAGGATAAATATAGAAGTTATATGGGAATTCATGGCCGTGTCTTAAATCAAATATCTGAATGAGTTTATAGAGGTTTTTTGCCAGATCCCAAAGCTGGCTATCGCTTGCTTCTCCAAAGACTTTTCCTCTTTGTTTAGGATAAACCCACACTTCATCTGGCCATTGGCTTTCATAAGGGCAAAAAATTAAAAACTCGCTTGTTTGTTTAACTTTATCCTTATTCCCCATCTCATGGTGAGGTAAATTGAGCTTAACGTGATCCGGAATAACGACAAGCTGACTGTGGGGATGAGAAAGGCTCTCCCCTGCTTCTTCACCAGTATTATTAAAGATATATACTGATCCCTTATCCTGATGAGCTTGGTAACGCTGTCTATATGCCTGAAGTATAAGCTGTGAGTGTTCAAGGGGTAGCTCATCAAAGCTTTTGTGATGATCCGGAGAATGAATGATTATTTCATGTATTGGAGCAAATGGATACTTATTTTTAACAACCCTAACTCTCCAGTCGCTTACGCCTATCTTTCCTGATATCCTATAGACTTCAGGATTTTCTGCTTCCTGGCCTACGCAAAAAGGACAAAGCATCTGGGTTCCTTTTAAGATACTTGGCCTCTTTGACCTTTTTGGGGCTGATATAATCCAAGTTTCAAAATCCTTATCTTCTATAAATTTAAACTCCATATATTAATTAAAGACTATTTAAGGTCAAGTTGCAATTGGAATAAAAGGCAATAATTACTAGAATTTAAATCGAATACTGAGTAACTTTGTTAAATTTAGCTAAATATACTAAAAAACTCACTATTATAGGTTCTTATGAAAACTAAATTAGCAAGTAGACAGATTAAGTGATATAGATCTTATTCTTATATTTAGATTGATTTAAAAGCCTATTAACTAAATGCGCCATCGGTAAGTTTATATTTATACTTTAAAAATAACTCTTTCTTTTGGCTAAAATATAGTCTTGTGAAAAAATTTATAATTGAATATTAGGATCAAATTGCTATTCGGTAAATTCTCGGTAAAACAATTTATTTAGCTTTGAATATCTTGATTTTCTAATTTTTTTCTTAATTTCCATACACTTCTTCACTCTAAAATTTTGCTAATAAACAAATTTATCAACCTTAATGATTGAATCAAATATTAAATATATCAATATATATAAAAATACTGCTCTCCGGTTTTCCTGCCAAATCTTGATCCTTTTAATATTTTTTTAACTAAAACTATTGTTATTAATTCTGTAAGGTACTAACTTTTTGGATTATTACTTGATATTTTTACTTTCATACCTATAATTAACTAAATATCTTAGGGTATGATTTTACCAACACGGTCCGGCATTTCTTATTTACTACTTAAGTAAATAAAGGTAATATGCAGAATGCTTGTACATTTATATTTAACCTTATTAAATTCCATAAAGCTAAAAAAAATGCTATAAATGGCAGTACGGCAGTACCTATTAAAAGCTGAAAATTTATTGGAATAAATAAACCCACGACCTTACGGTCGGGGATCTAAGTATGGAATTGTTAGAGGGACTTGGGATTTAAGAAGCTGGTTTAGCTTAAATTAAACTTTTCTTTAAAAACCAAGAAAACAAATTTTACTAATGAAAATTGTCTCTTAATTCTCCAAGGCTGAACTATTAAACGGAATAACCACTCAAGTCCTAAATTTCTTAATAATCTTGGCGCCCTTGGCACTTTCCCCGTTATAAAGTCAAATGCCCCACCAACTCCCATTACTACCTTTGCGTTTAGATTATCTAAATTTTTGGCAATCCAAATTTCTTGCTTTGGAGCACCAAAAGCAACAAATAAAATGTCAGTTTTTTTGTCTTTCAGAGACTCGTCATACTCTTGTGAAAACCATGAAACTTTTAATCCCGGATATTTTTTTTGCAAGCACTCAGCAGTAAGCTCTGCTATTTTAGGACCACCCCCTAAAAAGCTTACCGTTATAGGCCGTTTTGACATGTAGTTACATAGGCTTTCAGTAAGGTCGGTACCACTAACTCTTTGTTTTAATGGTTTACCTAAAAATCGAGCTCCCCAGACCACCCCAATACCGTCTGCCAAGGCTAATTTTGCGTTATTTAAGATCTTCTTATAGTCATTGTCCTTATGTGCCATTACCAGAAACTCCGGGTTTGGGGTAACAATGTAGTATCTTTCGGATGAGTTCTGTAGTCCTGTATAAATAAACTCTAAGACTTCTCGCTCTGAGGCGTTTGTAAGACCAACTCCAAGTAAAAATATTTTATCAAAATCATTCATTTTACTACAGGATTAAATTGTAAATTTATATTTTTCGTGTTTTTAGTGTTTTTGATCACTTTTTTTATTCAAAAATATTAATCTTGCAATGTGCTTTGCAAACTATATATGCCTTGTTTTATATAGCTCTGCCAATCCAAATACTATAAACCTAAGTCTTGTGAAAATATTGTTAATTTGGGAGTTTTGTTTAAGATTTAATAAATTCATAAAAATAATTATAGGGTGTTTATTTTTTAGCTATACTTCTTTTGTAAAGTTCTATGTTTTCAAGTGCAACACCGGTTCCTCTGACAACACAAAGAAGCGCATCTTCTGCTACATGACATGGCACTCCTGTTACTTTTGTCATAAGCTTATCAAAGTTTGTTAAAAGTGAAGTTCCGCCACTCATTACAACTCCTTTATCTATAATATCACTTGCAAGCTCAGGAGGTGTCTGCTCCATTACTCCTTTTACAGCTGAGATTACGTCCATTAAAACAGGCAGTATTGCTTCATTTACCTGTCCTTCATTTAATTGTATTGTTCTTGGGAGTCCTGTTATAGAATCTCTTCCCCTTATTTCCATTACTTTTTGATCACTAATCTTTTTCTCATCTATTAAGGCATTCCCCATCTCTATCTTTATTGTCTCAGAAGTTCTTTCTCCAATAAGTAGATTAAACTTTTTCTTGACATACGTTGCAATTGCCTCATCTATTTTGTTTCCCCCAACTCTTGCTGAGCTATGAACCACTACTCCACCCAACGAAATTACTGCAGATTCAGTTGATCCTCCGCCAATATCAACGACCATATGTCCAGCAGGCTGAGCAATAGGAATTTTGGCGCCGATTGCAGCGGCTAAGGGCTCCTCGATTAAATATGCAACTTTTGCGCCAGCTGCCATGGTTGCGTCTAAAACTGCTCTTCTCTCAACTTGAGTAACACCTGATGGGATACAAACCATAACTTCCGGCTTAAAAAAACGTGATTTACCAGCAGCCTTGTCAATAAAGTATGAAAGCATTGCTTCAGTTATTGTATAGTCTGCGATAACTCCGTCTCGAAGAGGTCTTAGTGCAACAATATTTCCAGGAGTTCTACCAAGCATTTCTTTTGCTTCTTTACCAACTGCAACAACTCTGTTTTCTTCAGCGGTAACTGCAACAACTGTGGGTTCATTTAGTACAATTCCTTCACCTGCAAGATATACAAGTGTATTGGCTGTTCCGAGATCAATACCGATTCTTTTAGAGAATGACATAATGAAAATTAGCTTCTAATTCAGATAGTATATCAAAATATATAGTATCTGCATCAATTACAAGATGTAGCCTTAATATTTTAGATTATAACACCACTAAGAGAACTTGCAAGAGGTAGTATCAAAATGTATAATCAAAAACATGAGCAAGCAACTGACAATCTC
>CAYWPH010000030.1:0-10102 GCA_964460145.1 uncultured Gammaproteobacteria bacterium
TTCCAAAATGGATTTATATTTGAATATGTTAGTAAAAACAGGATAAGTTTATTAAATTGATAAGGTTTTTCAAAATCAATTTTACCGGAAAGGATAAAGAAAAATGCAGGAAAGAGATAAAAAAGAATATTAATATAGACTACGGAAAAGCCAAAGAAGTTAGTTATTAAAATACCTAGGTACCCAATGAGCAGTGAGTAGATAAGTAGATCTTCTTTTGTTGGGTTTTTGAGTTTACCCATTAAATACTTTAGGGAAAGATAAAGAAAATATCCGATCATAAGAAGATATGATGCGATTCCAACAGTTCCGGTTGTTGCAAGATAGTTTAAGAATTCGTTGTGAGCTTTATTGTATAAAAAGTTCCATTCACTTGTAAGATTATGTCCCTGAGGTCTGAATTTATAATAGGCAAAAGCATAGGTTTCAAGGCCAGAGCCAAAAATTGGATAGTTTTTCCAAATATCAATTGCGCCTTTCCAAACGTACAGCCTTATTGTTCCGGAATCAGTTCCGCCTAACTCTCCTCTTATCGCTGGAACAGGCGTAGGTGTTGGTACAGGAGCTTTTTTTCCATCTTTAGTGATCGCAGGCTGCAGCTTACTTTGAATTCCCTTTAAAGTAAAAATATCTAAAAAGGAAAATGGCTGCCCATTTAAAAACGTAATTGCGAAAATTGTGACAATTACAACACCAGCTATTTTAAAGTCTAAAGTAAGTTTTGATTTATTAAATTTAGGTTTAATAAAAAACCAAATATAAAAGGCGGCTAAAAGTAGAACTTCAAGCCACATTGCAATAATTGCGCCTCGGGAAAGTGTGTATAAAAGCATAAGATATGAAACTGCAATAAATATAAAAGTTGAGACAACAAATATAAGATTATAATTTTTTAAAGGATTTTGTCTTAAAACTATTTTTTTATCCTTTATGAAATTAAGTAAAATTACTATTGCTAAAGGAACAAGAGCGGCAATATATGCAGCAAGCCACGCGGGTTGACCAAGTGTTGAAAATACTCTGATTTTAGGTTGGAAATCAACTGTCCAGCAGGATACATCCAATGTACCCCTAAAGAGTAAGCAAGTTGGGTCATATCCAAAATGTGACGGAATTCCCCATAAAATTACAACTACAGCGCTTATCAGGATTGCAAAAAAAGATTTTTTCAAAAAAGAGCCTTTGATAATTTTCATAAAAAGTGCAAAAGAAGAAACAGCGGTAACTAGAGAAATAAGCATCTGGAAGGGGATTACGGAAATACTGCCTGCTTTTGCAGCTTGAGAAGCAATGAAATTTCCTCCGAAAAAAACTAAAACTCCTCCTATAAATAACAAAACTTGAGAAAGACCGATACTAGGTGTTTCTTCATCTTTATTTAAATCCTTGTAATTTGAAACAAATGCGTAATACAAAAAGATGTAAGAGAGAATTGATAAAAGTCCACCGTTAAAGCGTGAGTAATATCCCCATAAAGATACATGAGTGTCAAGCGAAAATATTGTTGACAAAACTTGAGATCCTAAAAACAAAGCTATCGGTATATCCAAGGGAGTTTTTTGAATACGAAACTCTTTCTTTACTACCATTTTCAAAACCCAAGACGCACCAATTACAACCGTTAATATAAAGGTTACCCAAAGCTTATTAAATTCAAAGAGTTCAGAAGTATCTCCGGTTAAAGCAAGAGGAACAAGGAAAAAGAGAAGATAAAAGGAATATTCAATTACTTTGTTTAATATATTTAATAATTTCATTTAGAAATGCAGTTAAAATATCCTAACATATTGGAAATCCTCAAGCAAGAGTCCAGAATTATTTTTGATATAGTTTGCGATATTGACAAAAAATACTTGTCTTATTATAGTCAATTGATATTCTTCTGCCCAATTATATATGCCAGGTGTAAACGAAAGACAACGGTTAATTCCAGCAAGGAGAAGTGTTATTCCTGCCTGTGACGTTAGCACCTTATCTGATTTTCAAAGACTTGTTAAGCAAACTGCAGATGTAGTGGGAATAGGCGGATATAAAGTAGGATTTGAACTGGCGATGTCTCATGGTTTACGAGAAGTAGTCAGAGTAGCTAGGGATCATTCCAATCTTCCAATAATTTACGATCATCAAAAAGCAGGAAACGATATTCCTCAGACTGGTTCTAAATTTGCTACAGCCGTAAGAGAGTCCGGCGTTGATGCCGTAATACTTTTTCCTTTCACAAGTCCGGCAACTCAATCTGAATGGACCTGGGCAGCCCAAGGAGAAGGATTAACCGTATTGGTTGGTGCGCATATGACGCATGTTCAGTTTCTAGAAAGCGAAGGAGGATATATTGCTGATAGCGCTCCTGAGAGAATATATAAATTAGCAATTGATCAAGGAGTGAGGGATTTTGTTGTTCCGGGAAATAAAACAGAATTTGTACAAAGATACAGAGAGCTTTTTGAAGGCTTACTGGGTTCTGATGGATTTACGCTTTATGCCCCTGGGTTTGTAGCACAAGGTGGAAGTATTACAGATGCAGGTAAGGTTGCCGGAGAGAACTGGCATGCAATTGTTGGAACAGCCCTTTATAAAGCGCCTGATATAAGACAAGCTGCAGTGGATCTTACTTCTCAAATATCTTTAGAAGATGATAATGGCCTACATGAGGAAAAACTTAGGATTTGGAAAGTAGAAAAAGCACGGTCGATACAGGAAAGGACTCTGGAAATTCTTGAGCAAACAGGAGCAGTGCTTGATGGTCATTTCGCATTAAAATCAGGAAGACATGGAGAGCAATATGTTAATAAAAACTTGCCTGAAGCTTATCCAGATCAAATAACTGAGATTTGCGATATGATGGCAAGGGGTTTTGCAGATCAAGATATTGATGTTGTTGTCGGTCCTGCTACTGGAGGAATTATTCTAGCTACCCATGTCGCTTCCGCATTGTCAAGAATGACAGGAAGAGAAATTTTAGGTGTTTATGCAGAAGAAGAAAAAACTCCAGAAGGGGAAGCAAAGTTAGTTCTTAAGAGAGGCTATGACCATCTCGTTTTTGGTAGAAGAGTTTTAGCAGTTGATGATATCGTGACTACCGGAGGATCACTTCTAAAGACAGTCAGCGCTATAACTGAAGTTGATGGAGAGGTTGTCGGCGCCTCAGTTATATGGAATCGTGGATCAGTTAAAACAGAAGAAACTGGGGCTCCAATTTTACACTCTTTAGTTAATAAAGACATGCCTACTTATCAGCCAGGTCCTGATACATGCCCATCTTGTGCAAAAGGTATTCCTATAAATGAGAATGTTGGGCATGGTAAGCAGGCAGTTGTAGTAGTTGTTGATTTAAGCAAGGGTTCACCTAGCGCCTTTTAAACATATTGGAAATTGCACCGCAAGATGATATTATAACTACCAACTAAGACTAAAGATTTTTTTAATTTTATGTTTGATAAACTCTTTTCATTTTTTTCCCATGATATTGGTATAGATTTGGGAACTGCAAATACTCTTGTATGGGTAAGAGGAAAAGGAATTGTAATAAGAGAGCCTTCAGTCGTTGCAATGCACAAAAAAACAAAAAAAGTCATTGCAATTGGAACAGAAGCAAAGAAAATGATAGGTAAAACTCCGGCAAGTATTATTACGATAAGGCCTCTTCGAGGAGGAGTTATTGCAGATTTTGACGCAACACTTGCTATGATTTCTCACTATATTGCGCAAGTACATGAAGTAGGAAACACAATCCCAACAGCGTTTTCAAGACCAAGAGTTGTTATTGGAATTCCATCTTCAGTTACAGAAGTTGAAAGAAGAGCAGTCTGGGAAGCAGCGCTTTCAGCCGGTGCAAGACAGGCATATTTAATAGAAGAGCCCATGGCAGCTGCAATAGGCGAAAATATCTCTGTTTTTTCTCCAAAAGGAATTATGGTCGTTGATATTGGCGGAGGAACCACAGAGGTTGCCATTATTTCCTTGGGGGGAATAGTTGTTGGAAAATCGCTTAAAATTGCAGGAGACGAGATGGATAGCGCAATTTCCCATTATATAAGGCTAAGACACGGTCTTTTAATAGGAGAAAAAACTGCAGAAGATTTAAAGCTTAGCATTGGAAGTGCATATCAATCTCAGAGACCAAAACCAAAGCCTGTAAAAACAGATGATGCTCAAAAAGAGGATAAAAATCAAGAAAAAGTTGCAATTATAAGAGGGAGAGATATTGAAACTGGACTTCCTAAAAGCTTAAAAATAACCGAAGCTGAAGTAAGAGAAGCTTTATCTCCTATACTTACTCAGATCGTTGATTCAATTGCAGATATTTTAGAAGAAGCACCGCCAGAGCTTACAAGTGATATTTTAGAACATGGAGTACTTTTAACCGGCGGAGGATCAAAGCTTTCCGGTCTTGACCATTTAATAATTGAAAGAATTCATATTCCTGTAATACTTTCTGAAGATCCCTTAACGAGTGTTGTTAGAGGAACAGGAAAAGTATTAGAGGATGAAAATCTTTTAAATAGAGTAAAAGTAATAGGCGGCCTTTCCTAAAAATATTGACAAAATGTACATAATTCTGTAACATTGATTTATGATAAAAATACTATCTATTACCAAAGCCAGGGAAGAGTTAACCACTTTAGTCGAAAACGCAAACAAGCGCCTGGATGAATATGTTATTACCGTTAATGGTTCTCCTGCTGCAGTTTTAATGTCCGCTGCTGAATTTGATTCCTGGAAAGAGACAACAGAAATATTAGCGGATCCCCTTTTAATGGATGCTATTAAAAAAGGAGAAGAGGATATAAAAATGGGAAGAGTTTACGATTGGGAGGATGTTAAAAAGGAGTTAGTTTTAAATGTTTACGCTAAGATTAACAGCAAGAGCAAAAAGAGAAGTTAAGAATATTTCTTATCGTCATAGAGAAACAATTTCCACAGTGTTTTCTGAAATAAGAGATGATCCGCATATAGGAAAACCATTAACAAGAGAATTAACAGGAAAGTTTTCTTATAAAGTCGGCGTTTATAGGATTATTTATAAAGTTAATGAAAAAGACAAAATAGTTGTAATTATTACCGCAGGACACAGATATAAGATTTATCAATAAAACTTGTAACAAGCTTTCAAAAAGACTAAAATAATTGCATGCAAAAAAGAAAAAACTGGATCTATATTTTTATATTTTTTCTAAGTTTATCTCTTTTAATTTTTTTTCTTTTTAAACTCCCCATATTTAAACCAGTTTCTTCTTTAGTACAAAATATTTTTTCTCCAATACAATCTTTAACTTATAAATTAACTTTGGGATTTGGGTCAAACCAAGAAATAGACGATTTAAAAAAGCAAAATCTTGATTTAACTAAAAAAATTGTTGATCAGGGAAAAATATTAGCAGATAATAAAGCACTAAGAGATCAATTCTCAGTTCAATATCCAAAAAGCCAAGAGCTTCTAGAGGCACATGTAATTAGTTCTCCTTCTTTTATTCCGGGAGTAACTTTTGTAGAAAATTTGATCGTAGATAAAGGTCAAAAAGATGGCTTAAAGCCTGGAATGGCAGTTGTCTATAAAGATAATTTAGTCGGAAAAATCCTTGAAGCTTCAGACAATACCTCTATAATTATGCTTATAACAAATTCCAACTTTTCAGTTATATCCCAAACTCTTCAAACAAAGGCGCAGGGTGTTATAAAAGGACAAGGGGGAGGAGAAATGATTTTAGATAACGTAGTTTTATCCCAAGCATTAAACCAAGATGACTTTGTTTTAACAAAAGGGGAAGGAGATTTAAGTATAAGTAGTGGAATAATGCCCAGTTTAGTTATTGGGAAAATTTTATCGGTAAATAAAAACCCGAGTGACCTTTTCCAAGTTGCAAAGGTAAAATCACTTTTAAATTTCAGTCATCTTTCTACTGTTTTTATAGTTAGGGGATTGTAATGAAGCTACTATTAATCATTTTACTAATAATTTCTCTTATTCTAGAAAGTTCAATAACAACGATTCCTTTGATCTTATTAGTCTTATTAGTTTCAACAGTGGTTTTAAGAGATGATACTGTTTTTTTACTGGCATTTATTTTTGGAATTCTTTTAGACATTCTTACGTTTAAAACTGTAGGGGTATCTAGCATATTTTTTACTTTTTTAGTTTTCTTAATATTAATATATGAGAAGAAATTTGAAATAAATACGCCTAGTTTTATTATCTTTAGCACTCTTTTAAGTAGTATTTTATTTTTAATATTTTTTCAAAGAGGAAATGTTATTATCCAATCTCTAGTTTCAACAGTAATCAGCTTAATTTTATTTGCAGTTTTTAAAAAATTAAATTATAAAAGACAAGAGAATGATTAAAACAGGAGATGCTTTTTCAGAAAGCATAATTTCAGATGTATATAAAAAAAGGCAATGGACAAATACAAAGACAAATGTTCGAACTTTGTTTCTACCGTTACTTTTTATTGTTTTCTTTTCAATTTTAATATTTAGAACCTTTTATCTGCAAATCGTAAAAGGTTCATATTACAGAGGTCTTTCTGATACTAATAGAACAAAGACAGTAATAATTCACGCGCCAAGGGGAATAATTTTTGACAGAAGCGGCACTCCTTTAGTTTTTAATATCCCTGGTTTTAGGGAAAGTGTTAATGACAAAACCGTTTTTTTGGATCAAAATCAGGCTCTTTCTAGGATTGCATCAGGTAAAAAAGAGTTAGAAATAGATACTTTAAGACAGTATCCATATAGAGATATCTCTTCGCATGTATTGGGGTTTCTGGGACAAATTTCCCAGGATCAGCTAAAAGATCCACTTTTTGAAACATATAATTCAGCGGATGTTATAGGAAAAGTTGGGATAGAGAGAGTTTATGAATCAAGATTAAAGGGAGTAGATGGCAAAGAGCTTTTTGAAATAGATGCTAAGGGAAATACCATAAGAAAATTAGGCAGAGATGAGCCAGTTGCAGGAGAAAATATAACTTTAACACTGGATATTGATCTTCAGACAAAAACTTATGAGGCTATGAAAGATGTTAAAAAAGGTGCAGCAATCGTATCAACGCCAAAAGGTGAAATTCTTGCATTAATAAGTAAGCCTTCATTTGACCCTAACCTTTTTACTTTAGGAGAAGGTTATAAGGTATCGTCTGAGAGTGGATATGTTTCAGTGGAGGGAATACTTAATGATTCACAAAACCAGCCTCTTTTAAACCGGGCGATTTCTGGGATTTATCCACCAGGGTCTACATTTAAACTCGTAGTTGCTTCAGCTGCATTAAAAAACAATATTATAGATGAAAATTTTGAAGTTGAAGATACAGGTATACTAAAGATAGGAGCATTTTCTTTTGCAAATTGGTATTACACAAATTATGGAAGAAAAGAGGGAAGTGTAAACATTGTAAAGGCAATAAAGAGGTCAAACGATATATTCTTTTATAAGCTTGCAGAAAAAACTGGAATAGATACAATTTCCCAAACTGCCAGTCGTTTTGGAGTTGGAAAAACTTTGGGAATTGATCTAATTGGAGAAAAAAGGGGAACTCTTCCAACAGTTGAGTGGAAAGAAAAAGAAATAGGAGAGCCTTGGTATTTGGGGGATACATACCATTATGGAATAGGACAAGGCTTTTTGCTCACAACTCCTCTTCAGGTTAACGCTTGGGCACAAGCTATTGCAAACAAAGGAGTGCTTTTTAGGCCACGTCTACTTAAAGATCAAAAACCATATATTTTACAAAAAGATCTTTTAAATGATAAGGTATTTAGTTTAATACGACAGGGAATGATAGAAAGCTGTAGTCCAACAGGGGTTGCGTGGCCACTTTTTAATTTTAAAGTAAAAAACGCAAATCTAAAAGTCGATGGCAAAAATTTTCTTGCAGTTGATCCCGCCTCAGGATCTGCCGATATGCGCCAAATTGCAATTGCTTGTAAAACGGGAACAGCAGAAACAACTCCTAATGAAAATCCGCATGCATGGATAACTCTTTTTGCACCTGCCTTTGACCCTCAGATTATAGTAACAGTTCTTTCTGAAAAAAGTGGGGAAGGAAGTAATGTTGCAGGCCCCATTGCCAAAAAGATTTTAGAAGCGTGGTTTAGTAAATAAAATTCTTTACCTCTTGACAAGCAACGTATAATTTATGCACACTTTTGTTTGTACTGATGAAAAATCTTGTAATTGTAGAAAGTCCTACTAAAGCACGCACTATTTCCCGCTTTTTGGGAGATGGTTTTGAGGTTATTGCTTCAATGGGTCATATTTATGATTTGCCAAAGTCAAAGCTTGGTGTAGATGTTGAAAAAGACTTTACCCCAGATTATGAGTTAATGAAAGATAAGAAAAAAATCATAGATGAAATTAAAAAAATTTCAAAAACTGCAGACAGAATCATAATGGCAACCGATTTAGATAGGGAAGGAGAGGCAATTGCATATCACATTGCCCAAAATATTGGCAAAGAAGATGTCGATAGAATTGTATTTCATGAAATAACAAAAGAAGCAATTGAAGAAGCATTAGCTAACCCTAAGAAAATAAATAAAGATTTAGTAGATGCACAAACCGCAAGAAGAGTTCTGGATAGGTTAGTTGGCTATAAACTTTCACCGATTCTGTGGCAGAAGGTAAGAAGGGGACTTTCCGCAGGAAGAGTTCAATCAGTTGCTTTAAGACTCATTGTAGAAAGAGAAAGAGAGATTGAAAAGTTCAAAAAACTCCCATACTACACGATTTTAGTTACCCTCAAGAAAGGCTCAACAGAAACGGGTTTTGAGCTTATTGAAATTAATAAAGAAAAAATTGAAATTTCAGAGAAACTAAATTTATATGATGGTGAATATAAGTTTTCAAAAACTTCAATTGATACACAAGATAAGGCAAAACAAATTGAAAATGATTTAAAAACAAAAGACTTTAAAGTCTTGGACGTTACAAAAAAAGAAATGAGAAGAACGCCTCCTCCTCCATATACAACTTCAACTCTGCAACAAGATGGTGCAAGAAGAATGGGTCTTTCAGGAAGAAGAACAATGCAGTTAGCTCAAAAGCTTTATGAAGAAGGATATATCACATATCATAGAACAGATTCCGTTGCTATTGCAGATAGCGCAAGAAAGCAAATGACTGACTACGTTAAATCTGAATTTGGAGAAAAATATTTGCCACCCACGCCAAGATTTTATAAAAACACTTCTAAAAATGCTCAGGAAGCGCACGAAGCAATAAGACCAGCAAAGGCAAATGTAACAAGTGCTCAAGCTTCAAAGGATTTGGGGCCACAATACGGAAAGCTTTATGAAATTATTTGGAGAAGGGCCCTAGCTACTCAAATGGCAGATGCTATTACCGAGTCCACAGTTGTTATGGTTGATGCGGGAAGCGGAAGCTATACCCTTAAAGCAAACGGTTCAGTGCTTGTTTTTGAAGGATTTTTAAAGATTAATCCATTTGCACTTGAGGACAAAAGACTGCCTGATTTTATAGCAAATGAAAAACTTGGGTTTGTAAATAGCGCTTCAGAGTTTCATGAGACCTTGCCGCCTCCAAGGTATAATGATGCTTCTATTATTAAAACTCTGGAAGAAAAAGGAATTGGAAGACCATCAACATACGCCACAATTATTTCTACAATTGAGAGCAGGGGATATATTGAAAGAGAAGAATCACGCTTTAAGCCCACATCTGTTGGAATTGCAGTAAATGACTTTTTAGTAGAAAACTTTTCAACGGTTGATGATATTCCGTTTACCGCAGCAATGGAAGATGAACTTGATCAAATAGCAAATGGCGAAAAAAAATGGGTACCAGTATTAAAAGAATTTTATAAACCATTTGAACAAACTTTGGAAAAGGTAAAAGATGCCAAAAGAGTAAAAATAGCGGTAGAGCAGACTAATGAACAGTGCCCTGAGTGCAAAAAAGGAAACCTTGTTGTTAGAACTGGAAGGTTTGGAAAATTCCTTTCTTGTTCAACTTTTCCAGATTGCAAATTTACAAAACCATTAGTCCAGGAAACCAATTTAATATGTCCAAAAGATGGAGGAAAGATTGTGATCAAAAAGACAAAGAAAGGTCGCAAATTCTATGGTTGCAGTAGTTACCCAAAAT
>CAYWPH010000031.1:0-9968 GCA_964460145.1 uncultured Gammaproteobacteria bacterium
TAATAAGCTTTTTCAAAACCAGATTAAGCAAAGTAAGATTTATGGCATATATACAAAAGTTAAAAGCCAAGTTAGTAACATTCTGGGTATTAATGAGTTATATAGGAATAGAAAAGACGTGATGGGAATGGTTGATATGGCAAACTAACCATTGAATTTCCATCTTGTCTTTTTGTTAAAAATAACTTACAATGAATAAACTTATCTTTCTGCCCCGAAAGTTACTTCTGTAAGTTTTAAGATTAAGTATTTAAAAAATGAATAAACCAAGCATTTGCATTATTGGTCCAGGAATAGTAGGACAGGCAACCGGAAAAGTTTTTGCAGCCAAGGGCTATAAGGTTGCATTTTTAGGTGGAAATATTTCCAAAATCCAAAAGCTTAGAGAAGAAGGATATGAAGCTTATGAAAAGCATGACTTAATGGATAGTGGATATGATTTTGATATCTCAATGCTTACCGTTCCAACCCCAACAAAGAACGGAAAGATTAATCTACAGGCTTTGGAATCCGCAGCAACAGATCTTGGAAAGAGACTGGCAAATACGAACAAATATCATCTCGTTGTAGTAAAAAGCACAGTTCCCCCAGGAACAACAGAAAATTTAGTTATTCCTTTAATTGAAAAATATTCAGGTAAAAAGGTTGGAAAAGATTTTGGTGCTTGCATGAATCCGGAATATTTAAGGGAAGAAACTTCATATGACGACACATTAAATCCATGGATAATTTTAATTGGGGAATACGATAAAAAATCAGGAGACATATTAGAGGCAGTGTATAGGGATAAATTTACTTGCCCAATGGATAGGTGCAAACTAATGGAAGCAGAAATGCAAAAATATGTTCACAATCTATTTAATGCAGCAAAAATAAGTTTCTATAATGAAATGCGCGAAATTGCGGGAAAGATTGATATTGATGCAGATAAGATATTTAAATATACAGCAATAAGTTGCGAAGGAATGTGGAATCCAAAATATGGTATTAGAAACTTAGGGCCTTTCCAGGGAAGTTGTTTACCAAAAGACACTCAAGCCTTTTATCATTGGGCAACAACGCATGGGTTTGATGCGGCACTTTTAAAAACCGTAATTGACGTAAATACTAAATTAGTAGAAGAACTTGGTCTTCATGAATTTGCTTACGAAACAAAAAATATATTATAAAAATATATTGGTTATTTTTCTGTTTGACACTTCTTGTAATCCCAGTCTATACTCTACATAATAAATATGGCTAGGAAAAAATCCCGTTTGAATTTATCTAAAAAGCATAAGAAGAAATCATTAGTTAAATCTAAACCTTTCCCAAACCCTATGATAAAAGTTTTAGTATTATTAATTATTATTGTCCTTGGTATTTCAATTGTATTATCAATAGTTAGCCAAAGACCTAAAGAGGAAAAAGAAACTGAAGAATTTCAAACTGGTCCAAATGCAACGTCTGTGCCGACCAAAAAGCCTCAGGTTAATAATCAAACAAATAATAAATACAAAGTAGGAATAAGTTATTTTGTTGATCCAAATCTTGGCAATGATAGCAATTCTGGCTTATCCAAAAACTCTTCTTTTAAAACAATACAAAAAGCATTGTCAGTTGCAAACCCTTCAGATGTTATTAATCTTTTAAACGGTATATATTTTCAGAATGTTTTAAGCGTTAGAGATGGCAATAGTGACAGCCCAATTACAATAAAAGGAGAAAAAGGAGCAATCATAAAAGGGTCAGGTGGTCCGCGTGTAATTGAAATAAATCACAATAACATTCACTTAGAGGGATTTACTGTCGATGGATTAGTTGGGGATCCAAGTGATAAAAAAAGCTACAGAGATAAGCTGATATATGTTTTAGGAAAAAAACCATATAGCGGAGTTACCGGTCTTAAGATAACCAGAATGGTTATTCAAAATGCAGGCGGAGAATGTATAAGACTTAGATACTATGCAATAGGAAACGAGATATCATATAACGCAATCGGCCCTTGTGGGGCGTTTGATTTTAAGTTTGAAAGCAATAATAAAAATGGTGAAGGAATTTATATAGGAACATCGACTGATCAGTGGGGAGATGGGAAAAATCCTACTAAAGATCCTGATAAATCATCAAAAAATTATATTCAATACAATACTATTAATACTCAAGGGAACGAGTGCGTTGATATAAAAGAAGGATCTAGGGAAAATATTGTTGAATATAATTCATGTACCGGGCAAATGGATCCGGAATCAGGCGGACTTGATGCAAGAGGCGATAGAAATATATTCAGATATAATCTTACTTTTGGAAACAAGGGTGCTGGCATACGCCTAGGAGGGCATACCATAGATGGAGTTATATATGGACTCGGAAACGACGTATATGGCAATACTTTTAGACAAAATGAAGCAGGAGGACTAAAAATAGAAACAGAACCTCAAGGGAAAATCTGCGCAAATATTATGACTGAGAACGGATCAAGAGAAAAGTTTGGATCAAAAGCTGATAATTACAATCCTACAGTATCCTGCAGTTAAATATTGAATTTAGTTAATTTCCATGACGAGAAAAGACATTATTAATTTAATAGAAAAAGATAAATGGATGATGGATATTTTAAAAATTGTAGAAAAGTTAAATTTACCAGATTGGTGGATTGGTGCAGGTTTTGTAAGAGGAAAAGTATGGGATAGTCTTCATGGATATAAAAAAAGAACTCCACTACCAGATATAGATGTAATTTATTTTGATAAAAATGATTTTATAAAGACGGAAGAAAAGTCATTTTCTACAAAAAGCGAAATAAAGTACCAGAAACAACTTAAAAAAATAATACCCAATATTAATTGGAGTGTTACTAATCAAGCAAGGATGCATACATTTCATAAAGATAATCCCTACAAAAATTCCAGAGAGGCTTTGGCAAATTGGGTTGAAACAGCAACTTGCATCGGAGTAAAAATTCAAAAAGAAAAAATAGTTTTAACAACGCCAAGAGGAATAGAGGACTTGGTTAATCTTATCGTAAGACCAACTCCAAAATTTAAAAAAGATTTAAAAACCTTTAATGAAAGAATAAAAAACAAAAAATGGTTTAAGAAATGGCCTAAACTCCGTATTCTATAAGACTAGTTGATTAATCCTATAGGATATTGTAAAATAGATTCTTATGGGTGAAAGACAAGTTGGAATAGGGAATCCTGGCCATAATTTAAGACCAAGAGACGTTCCATTTATTGGTCGTTTAATGCGATTAGTAAGCGGAGCAGAAGATAGAAGCGGAGCTATTTTAAGACATTATTTTGAAGCTCCTCCTCAAAGCTTTTTAAAAAATATTAGTGGTACAAGAGTACATTATGTTGCATCTTCTATGCCTAGAGAACCCCAATATAGAATGCTTTTAGATCAAGGTCTTAGTGAACAAATAAGAAGTAATGAGATGTCTACTATTGAAAGAGTTGCTGCAGTCAGGCCTTTAGTAGACGCAATAGATAGAGATTTTGGCGATAGGCCAATTGCTATTCAAGGGGTAGCATGTTCTATAGGTGAAAGAGTTGATATCGAAGAAACTGCAGATTTACCAGAGTTAGAAGTTAGAACTGTGTGGAGGTTAATTGCTCCTGCAGCTTATGATGCCCCGATGCCAACACCAATAGATATTCCAGTAAGCACTGGAGTATTATCACAGCAAGGTTTAACTTTTTTTTATTTCATGTACGCATCTGCTACTAATGCAAGAGAAAGAGCTTCGGCAAGACAAAAACCAAAAGTTTTTCCTGCCGTTGTAGTATATGATCTTAAAAGTATCAAAGTTGAACACTGTTTACAACCCCAGACAAAAAGTGATAATAATGCTGCTCTTCAACTAAGGACCTTGGGTTTGCCTATTGGAAGAGCTGCAAGAGAGACAGCAGTATTGGGATTATATGTTTGCGATTTTCCTCTAATTTCCTAATTTCATATTTATTCTCTTTAAATATATAATAATAGTGATGGACAGAAAAAGATTTGACGAAGTAGATATTCTTAGAGCTTTTGGAATTATCGGTATAATTTTAATCCATATTCTTACATATAATCAGTCAAGTTCAATTAATAAGTTTTTATGGAATAATCTTCAGTTTGTAGTTATATCTTTTGTTTTTGCTTCAGGATTTGTTTTGGCCCACTTTTATGAAAATGCATTTACCAGTATTTCAAAAACTCTGTCTTGGTATAAAAAAAGATTTATAAGACTTTTAGTACCTTTTTATCTTTATCTTACTTTGCATAACGTTTTGTGGCTAGCTTTTCCAGATATTTTTAGTGGTTTAGGTCTTTCTAAATCAATAGATTATTTTGTAAAATCTGCACTTCTATTTGGTGGTACAAATTATAATTTCTTAGTAGTTTTGTTTATAGAACTTACTTTACTATTTCCAATTTTTATTAATTTGTTTAACAGGAAAAAGATACTTTATTTATACGTATTTGCGTCAACAATAATAACTCTTATATTTACTTTTTTTAGTTCTCCCTACTCTTTATATCGTTTTGCCATGTGGATACCCTGGTCTTTGGTATTAATTTTCGCAATGTATATTGCCATAAAACCAAAAATGGATAAAAATGCAATCAATACTAATAAAAGATATTTTTTGTTTGGAACATTATTTTTCATTTTATTTTTAGGACTTTATTTTTTAAATTCAAATATGGGTAAATCATTAAATTTTTATAGTCATAAATATCCACCTGATTTTTATTATCTTTTCTTTGGATTATCCCTTACTTGTTTTTCTCTTTTAATTGGAAAACTAAGACTGTGGCAAAATAAATTTTTGAAACCAATCTATTTATTCATAAGTAAGAATTCTTATTATATATTTTTTATTCATTACATAATTTTAGATGCGGTTTTGGTTTTAGCAAGAGAAAATCTATTTTTCCAAAATCCATTCATTCAATTTATCACAATATTTTTCTCAACCATTTTTATTATCTTAATTTTAAATAGAATAAAATTAATTAAAAAATTTATATCCTGATATAATAGAAGTATGGATGATATTAAAAAGAAGACAAACGAATACTGGAAGAAAAAATTAACCCTAGAACAGTATCAAGTTTTAAGAGAAAAGGCAACTGAGCCTGCGTTTTCAGGTAAGCTTTATGATAATCATCAAACAGGAATGTACAATTGCGCAGCATGCGGAAAACCTCTTTTTTCCTCAAGCGCCAAATTTGACTCGGGTACCGGCTGGCCGAGTTTTGATGACCCCCTAAATAGAGAAAACGTAGAGCTCAAAGAGGATAAGAGTTTAGGAATGGAAAGAACGGAAGTGATTTGTAAAAATTGCGGATCTCATTTGGGACATTTGTTTAACGACGGACCAAGAGAAACAACGGGATTAAGATATTGTATAAATTCATGCGCTTTAGATTTTAAACCTGAAAATAATTCTGCCCCCAAAGTATAAAATGAAACATTATTGGCTGAGGTTAAATCACCTAATCTATAAATATATTTTAGCTAAGGTAATATTTTTATTTAACAGTGAGTTAATGCATGATTTCATGACGGCTTTTGGAGAATTTTTGGGAAAAGTAGTTTTTTTAAGAAAACTAATTTACATTTTATTTAATATTAAATCTTCAGTTTTGAAGCAAAATGTAAAGGCAGTAACTTTTAAAAATCCAATTGGTCTTGCAGCAGGATTTGACTATGAAGCAAGACTCACTCAAATTCTTCCATCCGTTGGTTTTGGTTTTGGGACGATCGGAACAATTACTAATTTACCCTGTGAAGGAAACCCAAAGCCGCGTCTTGCAAGGCTTCTAAAATCAAAATCCCTAATGGTTAATAAAGGATTTAGAAATAAGGGGATTGACTCTGTAAGTAAAAAATTGAAAAATTATAATTTTCAAATTCCAGTTGGAATTAGTATTGGGCAAACAAATACAGACACATTTTCTCAACAAGAGGCTGTAGATGATATTATTTCTGCTTTTAAAAAAGCAGAAAGTGCAAATTTAAAAATAAAATATTATGAATTAAATATTAGTTGCCCCAATTTAAAAAGCAAAGTTACTTTTTATGATCCCGAAAAACTTGATAAGCTTTTGAAAAAAATTGGAAGACTAAATATTAAAAAACCTATTTTTATAAAAATGCCTATTGATAAAAATGATAAAGAAATTCTATTAATGTTAAATGTTATTATTAAAAATAAAATGGATGGAGTAATTTTTGGAAATCTTCAAAAGGACAGAAAAAACAAAGAATTAGAAAAGCAAGAAATTGCAAAATATCCTGTTGGTAATTTTAGCGGAAAACCAACTTTTGCAGATTCAAATCATTTAATAGAACTTGCCTATAAAAACTTTAAAGATAAATTAGTTATTATTGGCTGCGGTGGGGTTTTTAGCGCAAAGGATGCTTATTACAAAATAAAACTTGGAGCAACCCTTGTACAGCTTATTACAGGTTTAGTCTTTGAAGGGCCACAGCTTGCTGCACAAATAAATGATGAATTAATAAGTTTAATAAAAAAAGATGGATATAGTAATATAAAAGACGCAATTGGAAAAGGTATATAACAAAGCTGTTGACAAAACAAATTTTGTACTCTATAATTTCATAACTAACTGCCTTGGGGCGGTTTTTTTATGAAAAACAAATATTTCAAAAGATTAGCAGTAGCATTATTTGTAACGCTTATCTTCTTAACAAAAGGAACATCTACAATAGATAAAGCCAATGCAGATACGCCTTTTCCGAGTGGAACTATAACAGCAATCTACGATTCGGCAGCAGGGCAGTTAAAAGCTTCTGGAAATTATGCTTGGAATTTGTGTAATTCAACTAACACAAAAAAATGGGTAGGTTTTGCACTTTTCATAAACGGAGCCTTTTCATCTTCTAGTGCTCCCGATAGCCGCGCTCTTGATGGGACAGGAATGCACCTTGCAAATGGTGGAAATGCTTGCACGACAGACCCGGGTTCATGGTCTGATACTCATATTCTAGCTTCTGCTCCAACTTCTGTTTGCGTGGTTGTTTATGATGTAGAAATAAATACAGGCGCACCTAATGTAGGTGATCGTTCCGAAACTGGTGCGGGGAAAGATTTTAATGAAGATAATTCTTATCACAATAACAGCGATTCATATGCTGCTGGGGATTGTACTGTTCCTACAGTTATAACACCAACACCAACGCTAGCAGAGTGTGACAAAGATTGTGTTACGCCTACACCTACGCCTACCCCAACCCAAACACCTAATACTGGCGGACCTGGAGATGGACTTTCTGATGGAAGATCCGATGGTAGATCAAGTTCGCCTCAGCCAATTAAAGCAGTTTTGGGACTTTCAGCAACTGGTTCAGGAAGCAATATATACTTAGAGCTTATGCAGTTGATGGTAGGTTTTGCACTTAGTGCTACTGGATTTATATTCTTCAAAAAGAATGCCTAAGAAAAATACAAATTCTTCTTTGCGAAAAACAAAGAAAGTTACAAAGAAGAAATTCAAGATAAATCAGCCGATAATAAACAAACTGATAGGGCTTTTGCTTATTACTGTTGCTCTTTTTGTTTTAATGTTTAAGCTTCCGGTTCAAAAGCCAATAGACAAAAATCCTATTGTAATAAATTCAAAGCTTTTAGAATCCAAACAAATAGGAAATATTCCGGTAAGAATTATTATTCCCAAAAACGATATTGATTTAAGAGTTATTCCTGCGCAAATTGTTAACGGTTATTGGGAACTTTCCGAAACCACAGCTTCTTATGGTTTGGGAAGCGGACATCCTGGACATGCATCGAACACTGTTATTTTTGCGCACGCAAGAAAAGGTTTGTTTTATAATTTAAAAGACGTAAAAACAGGGGATAGTATCTATGTTTTTTCAAAAGATAAATGGTTTAGATATAAAGTAAATAAAATTACAGCGGTTTTTCCAAATCAGACAGAAGTAATTAAACCAACAAAAAACGAGACATTAACTTTATATACCTGCAGCGGTTTTAACGACGAAAAAAGACTTATTGTTACCGCCATCGCACAAAACTAAATTTGAACGGGTTGAGTTCACTTTGAAAAAAAGAATCTCCACAACTTATAGGTTTCATATGATTATAAGCCTAATTTACCTATTGATTTTTCTTCCAAATCGTGTAATATAAAATTATAGGACAAAATAATATAGGATAAATGAGAGGAGGTGAAAATATGAAAAAAATAATTTTAGGAATCTCTTTATTTTCTTTAGTTTTGTTAGCTCTAGTTTTCTATTCCACAGCAGCTTTTGCTGGTGAGGATGACAATAACGATAATTTTAATGCAAAGACAGAATTAAAAAAATCAAAATGCATCAATGCTGTTGGAAAACCTGTAATTAAGGTTACGCAAAAAGTTCGAAATGATATTGATTCAGGTTTTGCCGGCAACTATTGGGCTTTTGATTATTACAAAAGATACATTGAAGTGTGGTCAACAGGAGGAAACACATACTGCGCTATTGTTAAGTATGATGGAGAATTTTACGCAGTTCCGGGACAGGTTGGACCTGGAAATAATCCGTCAGGCGCTTTAATAGACTCTCCTGTACATGGAGATATGGATGGTGGAAGAAGAGCCAGCATTTCAGGAACTCTTCTATCAAGTCCAAGTTGGCCAACCAGCGGAAGCGTGGGAACAACTAATTACCAATGTAATATAATAACCAACAATTGTCCGGGACTAATTTCATGGCCTGGTCAATATTTCAGTCCAGGCTTTACTTACAATGATGATTGGTGGGGCTGGCAATATAAAAAGGATGGTCACGGAACGTGGACTAACGCAATAGATGTATTGCAACCGGATTCAGGAAATATCCTGTAATTCTTGGCAAATATCAAAAACAGGCGATTTAAACCCGCCTGTTTTTAATGATTTTTGTTTAATATAATCATACGATTTTATTACATAATAATTTTCTTATATATGTTATACTACTAGTTCTATGAGTAGCAAAATACAAACATCTAAAAATATATTGTTAACCCAAAAACTTTTGGATTATTTACAAACAGTAGAATATAAGAAAGGTTATTCATTTGTTGTATTTTCAAAAAACGATCAGGAATTAAACAATGCAAATAGAAAACTAGCAGAGGGTCTAAAAAAAGAGGGGAAAAAGATTATTAAAGCAGAAGAAACAGGAAATAAAAAATCACCTTGGCATCTTATCTACGCCTAGACTTACAATCTTTCTTGACTTATTTTGCTATCTTCCTTTTTGTGCTCGGAATCAGTCTCCGAGGGTTTATTATCTGAAGAACTTTTTTCATCAGGGGTGCCATTTAAGGTGAGGTTAAATACGCTTCGAATGTTTCTCCTCTAATTAAATTATATTTGGAAAGAGTGTAAGAAGTACGTAAGCAAGAGCTGTAAAAGATATTCCAAGTAAAGTTAATAATATTACAATATTCATTATTTTATTATTAGCGTATTCCCCTAAGATTTTTTTGTCATTTGAAAGAAGGTATAAGAATATAAATATTGGAATAAGCAATACTGCATTAATAGCCTGAGATACTACTAATATAGTCAGGAGGGGAAGAAAAGGTAAAACTACGAAAAGGCCTCCTAAGACAAGAGCTATTGCAAAAAGACCGTAAAACTCCGGTGCTTGTTTAAAGCTGTAGTTTAATCCTGATTCCATTCCAAAAGCTTCGGTTATAACATAAGAAGTGCTGATCGGAACAATTGCAGCTCCGAAAAGCGAAGCATTTAAAAGTCCAAACCCAAAAAGAATTATGGCAAAATCGCCAAAAAACGGTTTTAGGGCAATTGCCGCATCTTTTGCGTCATTAATATGAATTCCGCTTGCAAAAAGAGTTCCAGCGGTTGCAATAATGATAAAAAACGCAATTAAGTTAGTTATAAATGAACCAAGAAATACGTCTCCTCTCTCTATCTTTAAATCATCTTTAGTAAGTTTTTTGTCAACAACATAGCCT
>CAYWPH010000032.1:0-9922 GCA_964460145.1 uncultured Gammaproteobacteria bacterium
TATCTGCGTGATGCGGATGAATTCCGACAATTGCGTAAAGATTTTTATATTTAGCTGCAAGTTCAACAGCTTTAAGGCTAGTTTCAAGCGAAGTCCCAACGTTAATTATTGTAGAAACTCCAGCCTCTTTTGCTTTTTTTATCATCCCGTCAAAGTCATTATCAAAAACCTTAAAGTTTAAGTGGCAATGAACGTCAACCATAAAAATATTATAACAATATTTTAGGTGATATAATTGATTTAGTGAGAAAGTTTCTTTTATTTATCTTTTTCCTATTTTTCTTTTTTAAGCCCCCAAACGCATTTGCGGAAGTAATTCATTCTTTTGATGTAAATATAGCTGCTCATAAAAACGGAGAAATGGATATTATTGAAACAATTAATTATGATTTTGAAGATCTGTATAAGCATGGAATTTATAGATATATTCCTTTGTATTCAAAAGTGGGGGATTTATACAGAGTTATAAAAATTAAAAATATAAATATATTAAGAGATGAAAAGAAAGAAAAATTTACCGTTTCAAAAAATAAAGAGCAAATATATTTTAAAATTGGTGATGTAGATAAGACTATAAACGGAACTCATGTCTATAAAATTTTATATACAGTGGAAAATGGGATCGGAAGTAACTTCCCCAATCATGACGAGATTTATTGGAATGTAACCGGAAACAATTGGCAAGTACAAATAGAAAAAGCAACAGCTACTATATCTACAGATTTTTCTGCAAAACTAACAGATTTTATTTGTTTCGAAGGACCTCTTGGATCAAAGAATCAGGCATGTAAAACTTCAGCAAACACCGTGTCTTCATCTCAAATTCTTTACCCAGGATACGGCCTTACAGTAGTTGCCGTTTATCCAGTTAATACATTTCCCAAAAGTATTTTATTAAGAGAACTTCCTAAAACTATTGGAGAAAAGTTTATCGGTTGGTTTTTAGCAAATCTTTACTTAATTTATATTTTCTTTAATGTAGTTTTACCCTTAGTTTTAATTTACTGGTATCAAACTCACAAAAATAAAAAAAGATTTGGAGCCCCAGTTGTTAATTTTGATATACCAAAAGATGAAAAAGGGAAAAGACTTCCTCCATCTCTTGCCGGAACAATAGATACTGCAAGACTTGAAAGAGATGATGTAATGGCAACCATTTTTGATCTTGCTATTAGAAAATACATAAGACTTGAAGAAACTAAAATTACAAGAACACTTCTTCCAGATAAATCAGAACAAAAAATTATTAAACTAAAGGAAGATGATGGAAAGCTTTCCAATTTTGAAAAAACTTTATTTAATAGGCTTTTTGAAGATGGGGATACAGTTAAAGTCTCTGATCTAAAACTGGATTTTTATAAAACCTTTTCCGAAATGGAAAAAGATGTATTTAAAGAGTTAGTAGATAAAAAATATTACATTAAAAACCCCAAAAATCAAAAAGCATTTCTTATTGTATTTGGAATGTGGGCACTTTTTACTCTTAATATCATTTTGGCAATTACATTATTTTTGCTTGCCAAAAAACTAAACGGAAGGACTGCCAAAGGTGATGAAATAGATTATAAAATTGACGGATTAAAATTATTTTTAAAATCAATGGACAGAAATTATAAGTGGCAGGCTGAGAAGTTTTATACTGTTGAACAAATGATTCCTTATGCAATGGCACTGGGTTATATAGATAAATTTATGGAAGCATTAAAGATTATAAAGCCAGACTATAATCCGAGTTGGTATAGAGGATATAGTGGTAATTTCTATGCAGGTTATGCAGCATTTTATTTAGCTTCAACAAGTAGTATGACAACATCTGCTCCGTCTTCATCGAGCGGTTTTTCTGGTGGTTCATCCGGTGGCGGTGGTGGCGGAGGGGGAGGAGGAAGTTGGTAAAAATTAGAAGTTATAAAAGTACTGATTATTCTTCAATTAAGCTAATGCTTCAAGAAGCAGATCTTTATGATGATGTTTGGGATAGTGAAGAAAATTTAACAGGAATGATCAATAAAGATCCTCAATCTATTTTAGTTGCAGAAGAGAATGATGAAATTATCGCAGTAATTTATCTTATTTCATTCGGTTCAAAAGTGTCATTCATATTTAGACTGGTAGTAAAAAAAGAATATAGAAATAAAGGAATTGCAACGAAGCTTATTAAATTTGTAGAAGAAATTTTATTAAAACGAGGTGTGTTAGAAATCGGTCTTTTTGCAGATGCAGGTAATAAAGAGCTTTATAATTTTTATAACAAACGTTTATTTAAAACATCAAATAAAAATTGGATTTATCTTTGGAGAAAATTAAATCAATAATTTCAATTTGAACATCTCTTGACAGAAAAACTAGACAGTAGTATATAAAAGTTGTGAAGAAAGTATCTTCAAAAAAATCATATCCGCATGGTGGAGGATTATTCTGGCAAAAGGCATATAAAAGAAACGGTAAATTAGTAAAGGCACATTTTAAGACAAAACCTGATAATAATAAACTTAATAATAGAAAAAATATTTTAGGATACTAAAAATTATTTCTCCCAGGGGAATTCTTCTCTGCCAAAATGTCCGTAAGCTGATGTTTTTAGATAAATTGGTCTTCGTAAATTAAGTCCGTCAATTATTCCTTCAACTGAAGTATCTAAAAGCTTTGACATAAAATCTTTTATAATTTTAATATCTACTTTTTCTGTTCCAAATGTTTCAATATCTTGCATAACGGGTTTTTTTGCACCAATAAAATAGGCAAGTCTGACTTCTACTTTGTCTGCCAATTTTTCCTTAACTATATTTTTTGCTAAAAATCTTGCAGCATAAGCACCGCTTCTATCAACTTTCGTAGGATCTTTTCCGCTAAAAGCTCCTCCTCCGACTCTTGCGTATCCACCATAAGTATCAACAATTATTTTTCTACCTGTTAATCCACAGTCAGACGCAGGACCTGGCATATGCCATACTCCAGTTCCATTTAAAATGAGATCTTTTTCACTAATTTTAAATCCAAATTCATCTAATACTTTTTTAACAACTTTTTGATAAACGTCTTTTTTAACCCTTTTTAGATCAACACTTTCTTTATGGGGAACTGCAATTACAACTTGTAAAATTTTATATGGTTTTCCATTTTTGTATTCAATAGTAACTTGAGATTTTCCATCAGGGCGAAGATAACTTAAAATCTTTTTTTCTCTTACTTCATCTATTCTTTGAGTTAGTCTATGTGCAATTGTTATTGGAAGAGGCATTAGTGTTTTTGTTTCATTACATGCAAAACCAAACATCATTCCTTGGTCTCCAGCTCCTTTTTTGTTTACACCTCTTGCTATTTCTCTTGATTGTTCATGAACATAAACTTCAACAGGGGATTTATCGCTAAAATTAAAATAAGGATCTGTATATCCTAAATCTTTTATTCTTTTTCTGGCAACTAACTCAAAATCAACTTTTGCATTTGCAGTTACTTCTCCCGCAATAACAACTCTGTTAAATCCGGCAAGTGTTTCAACGGCAACTTTACCAAACTTATCCTGCCTTAAAACCTCATCCAAAATACTGTCTGATATTGAATCACAGATTTTGTCTGGATGTCCGCTGCAAACTGATTCTGATGTAAAAATATAATCCATAAAAAAACCCCTCAAAAAGAGAGGTAAAGATTTTGTCCTTTTAGGACCTCATCTTTCTGGCACCGTAGTCTTTCTCGGTTGCCGGTCCGCGCCAAATGCGGGCTCTCTTGATGAACTAATCTATTTAATATTAAAACAAAAGCTTTGTCAATATTTAATTATTGATCAAGTGCACTTTTACATGCAGCTTTTGCACTTGCGTCTGTTATTGAATCACAAACTGATGAGTCAGGGCTTGTTCCTTTTTCTTTCATCATTTTTGTGGCTTCTTCCATCATTTTCGAAAAATCAGTGAATTTAATATTTGATGGAGGAGTAAGTTTAGATTGGTCAACTCCCCATGGGTTGCATCTATAATCTACTTTTTTATTAAGATCTACGTATTTAGCTGTTTCATTTGTTTGGGTTTTTAAATCCTCAGGGGATAATGTCATCTTCATTCCAGTTTCCATTCCATCTCCCCAAATGTAATTATCGCTTCCTTTTCTAATCATGCTCATACTTGTTACTTTGCCATCTTGGGTAGTTTGAAAATCCCCGCGCATGTTTCCGCTTGAAATATAAACAGTCCCTTTAGAGGAATTACCGTTTTCATCACTTGGGACGTCAAAATTACACGTAACATTTTCTCCGCCGGCTAAAAGATCAACTAATGAATTCATTGCAGATCTACTTTCTTGTCCTGAAGTTGTATTGGAAGTTTGATTTTGAGTGTAAGGTGCTTGATTTTTACTAAAGAGGAAGTATCCGCCAACGCCAAGTAATAAAAGGATAATTACTGCGGCAGCGACCATTAACTGTTTTTGTTTTAACATTAAAAATGAGTATATATCCTTAAAATATATTAGTCAATAGTTTTTAAGTTCTTGACAAGTAAGTAAATAAAAGTGCAATAATAATGTATGGCAAAAAAGTCTCATAAAAAAACAAAATTATCGACAAAATACCAAAGTTTTAAACTACACGGAAATCATCCAATACAGAAAGTATTAATTTATGCAGTACCTGATTTATTATTAGGTGTAGCTTTGGGTTACGTTTTGCAGCCTTATATAACATTCTTTATTACCACATACGCTGCAGGTTCAGCTTATTAAACTAAATTCTTGGGAAAAGCGGATCTTCTGATTTTATTTCAGCTTGACTGAACTGTTTCTTAATTTTTTCAGATGTAGTTGGCATAAAAGGTGAAAGTAAGATAGCGATCTCTATTATCTGATCAACGCTGTGAGCTAAAATTGCAGATAACTCTCTTCCTTTATGATTTGTCGAGACTTTTAAAAGCTCCCAAGGTTTTTCTTCATTAATATATTTATCTAGTCTTGATATTTTTTGAAAGATCAGGCTTAAAGCATCGTTAAATCTGTATTCCTCTAATGCCTTTTTATATTCATCTGTAATATCAATCATATGGACGCTTTTATCTGAAGACATTTCTTTAAACCCACTCGTTTCACAAAGTTTTGCAACACGAGCTACTAAATTTCCAAGTCCATTTGCAAGGTCGCTGTTGTAAACTTGAGTAAATTTACTTTCGGAAAAATCGCCGTCACTAAAAGGTGAAAATTTGGCAAGACAATAATAACGCAATGCGTCTGCGCCGTATTTTTCTATTAAAACAACAGGATCAATTACATTTCCCAAAGTTTTTGACATTTTTTGCCCATTAACAGTAAAGTACTCATGGACAAAGAGTTTTTTGGGTAAGGCAAGATTTGCTGAAAGCAAAAACGCTGGCCAATAAACTGCATGAAATCTTATTATTCCTTTTCCAATAACGTGTAAATCAGCAGGCCACCACTTTTTATATAAATCCTCATCCCATCCAAATCCAACAGAGGTTTGATAGATGTTTAAAGCATCAAACCAGACATACATTCTTTGTGCGTTGTCTTCTGGAACTGGTACTCCCCAGTTTTTTGCTCGTTCATTGCTTCTTGAAATACTAATGTCTTCAAGACCATTTTTAACAAAAGAAATCATTTCATTTTTTCTAAACTCGGGAACTATCTCAAGTTCATTTGATACAATAAGTTTTAAGATTTTACCTGTGTATTTTGAAAGTTTAAAAAAATAGTTTTCTTCGCTAACCTTTTCAAGTGGTTTTCCAGGGTGTTCAAAACATTGTCCATCTTTATCTAATTCTCCTTTTGTATAAAACTGCTCACAGCCAACACAATAAAGACCTGTATATGTTTTTTTATATATATCTCCGTTTTTTTCGCAAAGTTGCCATAACTTTTGGGAAGATTTAATATGATTTGGATCACTTCCTTTAACAATTTTATCAAACTTCGTTCCTAATTTTTCCCAAAGATCAAAAAAGAGCTTGCCGTTTTTATCAACTAACTCTTGAACAGAAATTCCTTCAGCTTCTGCCGCCTGAACATTTTTTAGCGAGTTTTCATCATAACCACAGGATAAAATAACGTCTTTTCCCTGGGATTTTTGGAAACGCGCTATTGTATCTGATTGGATAAACTCCAATGCATGACCGATGTGGGGACGTGCATTTACGTATGGAATTGCATTTGTTATATAAAATTTATTCATCGTTTGAATTGTAACAGAACTTTCAAGGCTAAACAAGGCTACTTTTTCCTAAAAAAGAAAAGCTCAAGACCGGCAAAAAGAATAAAAAGTAAAACTAAGAAAAAAGTTTGGGTAAGATTATTTAATCGCAAAACCAGATAGATTAAAGGAAAAGTTGCAAGAAGTAGTCCTTGAATTTTATTTGCAAAAATAAACCAAAAAAGCGTCCAAAGAAATATAAAGGAAAGTAAAAATGCTATTGGCAATGCAGTTATTTTAAAATTGTAAAAAACAATTAAAGTATTAGGGGGAAATGCAAAAATAAGATAGGTTAAGCAAGCTAAAGAAATAATTGAAAGAAAAGGAAGAATTAAAAGTCTTTTTCTTTTTCGCATATAAATAAAGTTTAACATAAAATACCCCTTGACAAGATTTTGGCAGTCGTGATATATTACTGCTAATCTAGATACGTCGCAATTTAGGGTAGTAAATTTAGAAAGCTACTCGCGCGTATCCGGGAGAATTTATGCACGACTTAACAGCAAGACAAGTCGATATTCTAAAAAGTCTTATTGAGGAATATATCGAAACTGCGGAAGCAGTTGGCTCTGAGACTTTAGAAAAAAAGCATAATTTAAGCGCAAGTCCAGCGACAATTCGAAATGAAATGGTTCGCTTGACAACCTTAGGGTACCTTAAAAAACCGCATATCTCAGCAGGAAGAGTTCCAACTCCGATTGGAATGAGATTTTACGTCAAGCAGCTAATGAAAGAAAAAGAGCTGTCTGTTGCGGAAGAGGTATCTTTAAAAGAGAAAGTCTGGGATTTAAGAGAAAAAGAAAGAGCTTTCTTAAAAGAATTAACGAAAACTTTGGCTGATAGAACGAAGACTTTGGCAATAACAACAACTGACGATGGGGATTTATTTTGTTCAGGATATGCAAACATTTTGGATAATCCGGAATTTTTAGATATCGATATTACAAGAAACTTACTTTCAGTAGTAGATGAATTTGAATATTTTAAAACACTTTTCTCGGGACAAGAGGATGACGACGATATTCATATTTTGCTTGGAGAAGATCTTGGACCAAAACTTAACGGCCCTTATGGATTTGTATATATAAAATACCATACGCCATTAAATCTTTCAGGAGAAGTTGGGGTATTAGGACCGGCAAGGCTTAATTATAATTCCATAGTCCCAACGGTTAGATATTTTGGAGATTTAATAGGAGAAATCGCAAAAGGTTGGTAAGATGAAAAAAAATGAGAAACAGAAGGAAAATAACGATTTAGAGAACCTTGAAAATCAATTAAAAAGAGCTCTAGCTGACTATCAAAATTTGGAAAAAAGAGTATCTAATGAAAAAAGCGAATGGATTAAGCTTTCAAATAAGGATTTGCTTTTAAGATTACTTCCTGGTCTTGACAGTTTACTTTTAGCGCAAAAACATACACAAGATGAAGGCGTTAAAGTTTCAATTAAACACTTTTTGGATATTCTAGAAGGGGAAGGAGTTAAGAAAATTGAAACAGTAGGAAAAGACTTTGACCCAAAACTTATGGAAGCAATTTCAACAAAAGAGGGGGAAGATGGAAAAGTTATAGAAGAGGTAAGAGCAGGATATACGTTATACGATAATGTACTAAGACCAGCACAAGTAACAGTTGGAAACAGAAGTTAAAAGCGAAAAGTTTAAAAATATTTTGAATTTTTCATTTTTAATTTTATAATAAAGAAAGGAATAAATTATGGGAAAAATAATTGGTATTGATTTAGGTACAACAAACAGCGCAGTAGCAGTAATGGAGGGAGGAAATCCCAAAGTTATTCATAGCGCTGAAGGAAGAAATGTCATTCCATCGGTAGTTGATCCGATATCTCATGTCGTTGGTGATGTAGCTAAAAGACAAATGGTCTTAAAGCCCAAAACGACAATTTTTTCCATTAAAAGATTAATGGGAAGAAAATATACCGATGAATCTGTTCAGTTTGATATTAAATGGCTTCCATATACTATTAAAGCAGGAAGAGACGGGATGGCTGATGTTGAAGTTGATGGAAGAACCTTTACTCCTCAGGAAATTTCCGCAATGATTTTACAAAAAATTAAATCTGATGCAGAAGCGTATTTAGGTAGCAAAGTAACCCAAGCTGTTATTACAGTTCCTGCATATTTTGACGATTCCCAGAGACAAGCTACAAAACAAGCAGGAGAGATTGCAGGACTTGAAGTACTTAGAATTATAAACGAGCCAACTGCTGCAGCACTTGCCTATGGTCTTGATAAGAAAAATGCTCATACAATTGCAGTTTATGATCTTGGAGGCGGAACCTTTGATATATCAATTTTAGAGCTTGGAGAAGGAGTTTACCAGGTAAAATCTACAAACGGAGATACACATCTTGGAGGAGACGACTTTGACCAAGTAATTATTGACTATTTGGCCCAAGAATTTAAGAAAGAAAACGGAGTAGATCTTAAAAAAGATCCCCAAGCACTTCAAAGACTTAGAGAGTCTGCTGAAAAAGCAAAAATTGAGCTTTCAAGTTCGCAAGAAGCGCAAATTAATCAGCCGTTTATTACTCAAGGAGAAGGCAAAACACCACTTCATTTAACAATGACTTTAACCAGAGCAAAGCTTGAACAAATTGTTGATCTTTTAATTGCCAAAACACTAAAACCAGTTGAGCTTGCATTAAAAGATGCAAAAATTAAAGTATCAGATATTGACGAAATAGTTTTAGTCGGTGGAATGACCAGAATGCCAAAAGTAATTGAGGCTGTAACTAAGTTTTTTGGAAAAGAAGCAAATAAATCAGTAAACCCTGATGAGGTTGTAGCAGTTGGAGCTGCAATTCAAGGAGGAGTTTTAGGAGGAGAAGTTAAAGACGTACTCCTTCTTGACGTTACACCACTGACTTTAGGTATTGAAACATTGGGATCAGTTTCAACCCCTCTTATTGAAAGAAATACGACTATTCCAACTTCTAAATCACAAGTTTTTTCAACAGCAGCGGATAATCAAACTCAGGTTGAAATAAACGTACTTCAGGGTGAAAGACCAATGGCTGCTGATAATAAGTCTTTAGGAAGATTTGTATTAGACGGAATTCCCCCAGCACCACGCGGTGTTCCTCAAATTGAAGTTGCATTTGATCTTGATGCTAGTGGAATTTTAAACGTAAAAGCAAGTGATAAGGCAACAGGAAAAGAACAAAGCATAAAAATAACAGGTTCAACTGGTCTTACTAAAGAAGAAGTCGAGAAAATGACCAAAGAAGCTGAGGCTCATGCAACTGAGGACGCAGAGAAAAAAGGTAAAGTTGAAGCAAGAAATCAAGCTGATAGTCTTATCTTTACAGCAGAAAAATCACTTAAAGATGCAGGAGAAAAGATTACAGAAGATGTTAAGAAAGATGTAGAAGAAAAAATATCCTCACTTAGATCAATTCTTGATAGTGGTTCTAAAGAAGATTTAGAAACAAAAACAAAAGAACTTTCAGATGCACTTCAAAAAGTAGGTCAGGCTATGTATCAAAAGGACCAGCCGCAAAAAGAGGGAGCTCAAGCTTCTGATTCAGGAGAGTCAAATGAAAACGGAGAAGCTGTTAAAGATGACGCTAAAGAAAGTTCTAAAAAAGAGGAACCTGTTGAAGGGGAAGTTGTTAACTAAAGAAAGTATTTAATTAACAAGTAAAAAGCGCGGTAAACGCGCTTTTATAGTAAAATAGAGGTTATGGCAAAAGATTATTATTCAACATTA
>CAYWPH010000033.1:0-9057 GCA_964460145.1 uncultured Gammaproteobacteria bacterium
AGGCTGATTGAATTTGTCTTAAATCTGATTTTCTCTGCGCATCTCTTGCTCTTTGTCGTACACCTATAAAATTAGACATTAAAAGCGCAGCCAAAACTCCTATTATTGCTATGACTATCAAAAGCTCAACAAGAGTAAAGCCTCTTTGAAATTTATTAATGTCTTTTTTCCAATTTACTAATCTATTAATCATAACTTATTATGGTGAAACATTAGGACTTGAAACCCCGTAATTGCAAGTTGCACCGCATGCTGTTGTTAAAATACCTAAGGTAGTAAGACTACCGCATGCGGTTCCATCGCTATTGCAAATTTGGGGATCCTTAGTCCCTCTCTCCAGATTAGCATACAGATAATATGATTGTCCATCCGAGGGCGCATAATAAACATATCTCCGTAAGGTATTAGGATCTCTTGGAACAAGGTTCATATACGGAGCCCAACTAGTACCCCAAGAAATTGACTGCATTTGATAATTAGGGCTTCCGGTAGTAGCAGGATATTTTCCTTTATCCTGATAATAGCTTTCCAAGGCTTTTTGTATCTGGGAAAGATCGGATTTGCGCCTGACATCATTGGCTTTTTGAATTTGGCCTAAAGGATCAAGCATCGCAAGGGCAACGGAAAACAAAATGGAAATTATTCCAATAACAAGAACTAATTCAACTAATGTAAAACCCTTTCGGGAATTTCCAATTTCTCCCGCTGTAGCGGGATCCCGCATTTGCGTGGACAATTTCCAATTTCCAATGAATTCTTTAATTTTAAATTTGAAATTTTTTCCCATATTTACTGACAGGCAATCGTGCAACCGGAATCACAATAATTATACGGCGGGGATCCTACAAGATTGCAATTACTTGCTCTAATATCATACTTTGCGTTTACGCAATAACAGCCTCCCGGAACAAGAGTAGGCGTTGGATTAGGATTAATGGTAGGAGTTGGACTTGGAATAGGAGTAACAGACAACACGGGGAGTATCTTAGTCGTTATTACGGAACATACAGAACTATCTATTTTTCCGGATATTTTACAGAAATTATAGCCCGACGTTGTATAGTTTCTTGGCAGACAACCACCAGCAAACTGCTCGTTAAGTTGCTCCAAAAGACAAGGAGACGAGCTTGGTGTTCTATATCCTCTTGTAATTATATTAAACCATTGCGGACAAGTACTGGTATCAGAATCAACCAGATAATTATAATTTACTCCCGGGGCATCCGGATCTGTAGGAATTTTTTTAATGTAAATTGGCGGAGCAGTTAGATCGGAAAGAACTGTTGGATAACATCCTTTGTCATTATAATAAGTATCCAATGCTGTAAATAACTGATTTAAATCGCTTTCTCTTTGAGCGTCTTTTACTTTCTGAATCTGTTTAAGTGGATTAATGATAGCAATTGCGATTATAACTATGACGGAAAGAATTCCAATAACTGTCAAAAGCTCAACTAAAGTAAACCCAGAAAAACCAAAGCCTTTTGCCAAAGATAATTTCCTAAAAATACGCTTATAAATACCCCAATCACTAAAAATGGTCCAAAGGGAATGGAATCTTTTAGAAAAGCTTTCTTCCTCCATATAATCAGTATGATAGAGTATAAAGCAGCTGTCAAGAAAGCGATATATAAAGCTACGATCGTATTAGGAAAACCTAAAAATAAACCCATAAAAAAGGCAAATTTTATATCTCCGCCTCCCATTGCAATTTTTCCCCTTATAAAATAGTAGAGAAGGGAAATAGCAATAAAAAAAGCGCTTGCAAAAAGTGCCATAAGTAAGTTGCCTAACAGTTCACCTCTCTTACTAATAAATACCCAGAATAATACTATTAAACTCATTGGTAAAAGTATTTTGTCGGGAATTATTCCGTATTTTAAATCTGTAAAAAAAATAACAATTAAGGCAGAAAAAACAAATAAATAATAAAACATTTCCGGATTAAAAGTGGGAAAGTAAAGAAAAGCTAAAGCAAAAATAACTCCTGATAAGATCTCTATAACAGGATAAAAAATAGAAAGCTTGAAATGACAATATCTACATTTTCCTTTAAGCAGTAAATATGAAATAACAGGAATCAAATCATTCCATTCAAGTGTTTTATTACAAAAATCACAAACGGATCTTCCAGTTATAAAGTTTTTGCCTTTTGGTATTCTATTAACTAAAACGCCAAGAAATGAACCAACAAAAGCGCCTATTACAAAAAAAGGAATAAGAAATAATAAGTTCACTCTATATGCACAATAACAAAATGAATAGTTAAACTCAAGGATAGAATTGTATTATTAAAGAGGCTTATTTAAATTCTTGCCAGCAAGTACCATCTGCTAAAGCGGGATTCAATCTCTCTGCTGGGGTATCGCAAGCTAAATTAATTGTACCTGAGCAGGCACTGCTGTATTGAGATGCGTTATCAGCTTTGAGTGATTTTGCTGTCGGACTAAAACAGAGAGTTATATTGGAAGCTCCTGCTGCAGTTGTTCGGACTCTAATTAAATCATCAGCTCCTGAATTAGCTACTGCCGTACCAAAACCAGTTTTTAATTCTCCTTCTGTTTCAAGAGCAGCTGTACAGGGAGTCATTGTAGCAGCTGAAAGTAAAACTGCTGTAGCTGGAGCTACACATCCTGTTACAGCGTTATCCCATGGAAGTTTTGCATGAGTTGCATAATATCTTGTCATTGCATTTAAATATTCCAAAGCCGTATTTCTTGTCGTAGTATCTCTTCCTTTTTTAAGCTGCTCAAACGGATCTACAGTTGCGATCAATGCTGCTGCCAATATGCCTAAAATTCCGATTACGACTAAAAGTTCTATGAGGGTAAAACCTGCGTTCTTTCGAAGATTATTTAAAAAACTTTTCATGTATGTATTTATCATAATCATATTGAAAAACCCTTGTCAATAGGGAATTTAAAGCTCTTTTTATTGAATACTGGACATTAAACTATAAATTGGCGTAATAACAGAAATAATTAAAAATGAAACACCGATTCCCAAAACAATCATGATAAAAGGCTCCATCGCAGTAGTTAGGGTTTTAACCATTTGATCTACTTCTCTTTCAAAGTATTCAGAAGCTTTTTGCAGGGTTTCATCCATTTTTCCGGTTTGTTCGCCAATTTTGGTAAGTTGTATAAGAAGGGAAGGGAAAAGTATAGAAGAAGCCATCGCAGTACCAACAGTTACTCCCTTTTCCACTTGCGTTCCAATTGCAACGATTGCGTTTTTGTAATGAACATTTCCTGCAGTTTCCGCAGTTTCATTTAAGGCTTCAACTACTAAAGTTCCCGTACCGACTAAAAGACCAAAGGTTCTGGAAAATTCTGCAAGTATTGTTTGTCTTATAAGTTTTCCAAAAACGGGTATTTTTAAAATTACGTCATCAAGTATAAGCCTTCCGCTTAGGGTTTTAGACCATCTTTTGAAAAAATATCCACCAACAAAAACCAAAACAAGTATTACTGGCCAAAATATACTTACAAAATTAGATACGCCTATTAATATCTGCGTTGGTAAGGGAAGAGGAACATCTAAATTTTCATATAATACTGTAAGTTGAGGCATAACAAATATCATCATAATTACCATAACGCCACCCATTAATGTTATGACTATAATTGGATACATTAATGCTCCGCGTATTGTTGATTTAAGCTTTGCCTGTTTTTCCAGGTTATCAGCCAGTCTTGCTAAAACTTTGTCTAAAAGACCTGATGCTTCTCCTGCTTTTATAATAGAAATATAAATGTTGCTAAAAAGCTTTGGATGTTTTGAAATAGCCTGTGAGAATGTTTTTCCCTCCTGGACGTCATTTATGATTGAGGTTATTATTTCCTGCATTGTTACATTTGTCATTTGATCTTTTAATATTTCAAGCGATTTCATAAGCGTAAGCCCTGCGGAGAGCATTGAAGACATCTGTCTCGTAAAAAGAATTAAATCGGCTGTTTTAACTTTGTTTAAAAAAGGAATCTGAGTTAATATTTGGTTATCTATTCGCACAATTTGGATCGGCATAAGACCCTTTGCCCTAAGATAAACAGCAGCCTCCTGTATGTCTTTTGCATCAAGCAGTCCTTGGGAAAGTTTTCCTTCTTTAGTAGCAGCTTTATATCTAAGTCTCATATTTAGCCAATCATTCTTAATAACTCATCAGGTCTTAGTGCATAAGTCTTTGCCATTTCCAAACTTATGGTACCTGACAAAACAAGAGAAGAAAGAGAATTTTCCAATGGAATCATACCCTGCTGCTGGGATGTTTGAATAACTGAGTCAATTAAATGGGTTTTTCCCTCTCTTATATTACTTGCGACAGCTGTATTTCCGATTAGTACTTCAACGCCAGGAGTTCTTCCGCCATTTATCATTGGTATTAGTCTTTGAGAAATTATTCCTTTTAATGTCGCAGCAAGCTGAACCCTTATCTGCATTTGCTGACTTGGTGGAAAAGAATCTAAAATTCTATCAATTGTTTGAGCTGCTGAATTTGTGTGAAGAGTAGAAAAGACCAGATGACCAGTTTCGGCAATTGTTATTGCTGCTGCTATAGTTTCCGGGTCTCTCATTTCTCCAACTAAAACCACATCAGGGTCTTCTCTTAATGCAGATTTTAAAGACATTGCCCAGGAATGAGTATCGATTTGCATTTCTCTTTGGGAAATAATGCTTTTTCCCTGAGGGTAAACGTATTCAACCGGATCTTCAATTGTTAAAATATGAAGCGCTTTATTTTGATTTATCTCATTAATGATTGCGGCAAGAGTAGTAGACTTGCCATGTCCTGTTGGACCTGTAACTAAAACAAAACCTTGCTTTAATTCAGCAAAACTGTGACAGACTTTTGGAAGCTTTAATTCTTCAATCGTACGGATACTGGGTTGTAAAAACCTAAAAGCACCGGACAAAACCCCTCTTTGAAAATATAGGTTTGTTCTAAACCTGCCAAGATCTCCATAAGCGCCTCCGCCAAAACCAAATGAAAAATCGAGTTCTTTGTTATTTAATAAAAGTTGTTTTTGATCAGGTTTAAGGAGTGAAAAAACCATTTGCTCCATTACTTCTGACGTTAATGGCGGATAGTTGGTCAGATATCTTAAAACCCCATCAATTCTTATTGCAGGATGAATTCCCGGAAGAAGATGTAAATCCGATGCATTATTTTTTATTGTTTCATCCAGTAATATTTTAATTTCCATGTTATTCTTGTGCTACTCTAAGTATTTCTTCTATAGTAGTTACTCCTTGCAAAACCTTTAAGTACCCATCTTGTTTCATTGTTATCATTCCCTCAGCAACAGCTTCTTTTTCAATAGCACCGCTATCTGCGTGCTGCAATATAAGGCTTCCTATTTTTTCAGTTATTGGCAGAGTTTCAAAAATACCAACTCTTCCAATATATCCAGAACCCCCACATTCTTCACAACCCTTTCCCTTATATAGCTTAACATCTTTAAGATTTGGAGGAAAATATTTTCCAAGTACAGTTTTCATTTCCTCGATAAGCTGTGGTGGAGGAGAATAGGATGTTTTACAATGAGGACAAATTTTTCTAACAATTCTTTGCGCAAGTACCGCATTCATAGTTGAACCAAGTAAAAAAGTCTCAGCTCCTAAATCTAAGAGCCTAGGAAGTGCTCCTGCGGCAGAGGATGTATGTAGCGTTGAAAATACCAAATGTCCTGTTAATGCAGCCTGAATAGCAAGTTCTGTTGTTTCACGGTCTCTGATTTCTCCAACCAAGATAATATTTGGGTCTTGCCTTAAAAAAGAACGAAGACCGTCTGCAAAAGTAAGACCAACTGCAGGATTTACCTGTACCTGGTTAATGCCTGCAATTTGGTATTCAACCGGATCTTCAAGCGTTGAAATATTTACTTTTGTCGTATTTAGTTTTGATAAGACTGAGTAAAGAGTTGTTGTTTTACCAGATCCTGTTGGTCCGCAGACTATTATTATTCCATGGGGTCTTAATATTGCCGTCTCAAGAACTTTTTCAGAAAATCCTCCAAGACCAAGCTCTTGTAAAGTAGGAAGTCCTCCTGTTTTTCGAAGAAGCCTCATTACTATTTTTTCTCCAAAAACCGTAGGGAGGACTGAGATACGAAGGTCAACCTCTTTCTCGTCAATTTTAAAGTTAAAACGGCCGTCCTGTGGAATTCTGTGTTCATCAATTTTCATTTCAGCCAAAATCTTGATTCTTGAAATTACAGCTTCCTGAACTACTTTAGGAAGTGACAAACGGTCATATAAGATTCCGTCAATTCTGTATCTGACTCTAACCCTATCTTCCTGGGGTTCAATGTGAATATCAGAGGCTCTGCTTGTGACTGCGTACTCTAAAATAGTTGAAACAATTTTTGCAATTGGCGCTTCTTTGATTAGCTGAGCAATCTGGTCTGCTTCAATTGTTTTAATTTTGCCTTGATCACTTGTTTCTTTTAGAGCAGCTCCTACTTCTCCTACCAATTCCTGCCTATACTGCTGATTAATTGCTTTTATAACTTCAGATGGAGCTGCTGCAAAAGACTTAATAGAAAGACCTGTTTTTTCCCTTACAAAAGTGATCGCTTCAAGATCAACTGAGTTTCCCATTGCAACTGAAAGAGTTTTTGCGTTTTCATCATATGCAAAGGGGATAAGGGAAAAACGCTCAGCAACAGCTCTTGGAACGTAGCCTAAAGCCTGGGGGGAAAATGAAGCATTGGCAACATCAACATATGGTATTCCCAAAAGCTTTGCTTTGGCTTGGGCTAGTTTTGCCTCTGGAACAATTTCCATTGATTCAATAACGCTTTCTTCGGAAAGTCCTTTACTTGCGCTTTTTATCTTAATATCATCGTATTGATTTTTGTTTAATAATTTCTGTGTGAATAGAATATCAGCAAGCGTTTCCGTAGTTACATCAATATTAGCATCGTCAATAGGAGTATCCGCAATATTTTGCTGGTTTTGGTTTTGATTGGGTAACTTTGTATCGGGCATTACTATAATAGTAGGCTAAAATATGATATAAAGTCAACAAGAATTGATTTAATTTTATGCAAAGTTTTATTATTATTTCAAAAGACAAAGAGAAAGCCAAAGGAAAGATCAGAAAAATGGCAGATGAAAAGAAAATATCTAAATTTGACGTATATATTTACGAAACTGAAAAAGCTGTAGGCATCGGAGATGTAAAGAGCCTTTCCAAGCAAATCTTCTTAAGACCAATGCAGTCGGACAAAAAGATGGTCGTACTAGAGGCATTTTACGGAGCGACAATTGATGCCCAAAATGCATTTTTAAAAGTTTTAGAAGAGCCGCCGCTTTCTACTACTATAGTAATACTTGCGGGTTCTAACTTCTTTCTTCCTACAATACTATCTCGTTGTAAACTAATTGAACTTAATAAGGAAATTGCAATTGAAAAAGATGAAGAAAAAAATCTTTTAGAAATACTCGAAAGCTTACATACAAATGGAATAGGGGAGAAACTAAAACTTGCCCAGACCCAAGCAAAAGATAAACAACAAGCTCTGGTTTTTTTGGAAAAATTAATTATTGTTGCAAGAAATGAAATGGTAAAAAAACAAAACTTAGAATTAAAAAAAGTTATACAAACTTTACAAAGATACTATAAAGAAATAAGTAAGTCTAATGTTAATCTTAGGTTAGGATTAGAAAATCTGTTTTTGGAAATATAAAAAGATTTGATGGTATAATAAAGTGACAAATGGTGGATTTATCAAATCTTGATGAAAGAATCTCAAGGATTGAGAAAAGAAATAAAGAAGTAGAATTAAATAAATCGTGGGAAACAAGCTGGACAAGAAAAATACTTCTTTTTATTTTTACATATCTTTCAATCGCTTTATATCTTAAATTTATTGTTAATATTGACCCTTGGGTAAACGCTATTGTTCCTGCAATTGGCTTTTTACTCTCAACACTCACTCTTCCATATTTTAAAACCTTGTGGGAAAAATGGATTTACAAAAAATCATGAAGATGGCTGTTTATTTCCTAACCTGTAAGGACGACTTTGAAGCAGAAAAGATTTCCAAAGTACTACTTGAAAAGAAATTAGTTGCCTGTAGCAAAAAGTTTCCCGTTGAATCCAGTTTTTGGTGGAAAGGAAAAATAGATAATGCAAGAGAAGTTGTTGTAATGTTTGAAAGCATTGAGGAAAATTTTGAGAAAATTGAAAAGCAGGTTAAAAAATTATCTAGCTACGAAACCTATATTTTATTTTCTATTCCAGTTTCCAAAACCACCAAAGAGGTAGGGGAGTGGTTAAAAAAAGAATTGAAGAATTAATTATCTTAACATTATTTGATAGCTATTGGGTTTTACTCCACCGAAAGGCAAACCTGTGACATGAGCTATAACTGCTTCTTCTATAATCCCAGCACTTAAAAGTTGCTTCAAAGCACTTGCTGCAATATCATGAACTCTGTCCCGATAGTAACCATCAATAAAATACCTGCCTTGCCCCAAAAGATATCTCATAGTGAATCTCTGAAAAGCATAGGCTTTTACCTCTTCGAAAACAGGGTCGTCAATTTTAACTCCTAATGTGTGTCCATACTCGTGGGCAAGAGTTCCCATAACCTGATTCCAACTTGCTTCACGTTCCTGCCCTAAATATCCTAATCTTATTCTAAATCTTCCGTCGGCAAGCCTAAGACAATCTCCTGCAATATTTCTTAATACATAACCTTCTCCTCCATACTTAGCGGCTAATCTTTCTTTCTCGCCGGGATCTTCGGGAACTAAATCTGATCGGGGAACAAAAGTAATTTCTCTATTATCAAGAGGTAACGAAGCTCCCAAATCGGATCCTGCATCGTAAAGCACTTCTCCAAAAAGTTTTAAAACCCCGTGTTGATCCCAAGGAGTCCTTACTGAGTTTTTAACGCCTTTTACTACACCGCTTAGTTTTGATCTTAATGCATCAATTTTCCCTGTTTCGAGCGGCTTTCGTGCTCCATAAGCGTCATCTCTTGGAGATAAGGGTCCTTTTGGTAAATAAAGCGTTACATCCGGAAAGAATCGTTCTTGCCTTAACAT
>CAYWPH010000034.1:0-8773 GCA_964460145.1 uncultured Gammaproteobacteria bacterium
TAGTAAGCCTAATGCTTTCTTAACTGAGGAAATTATAGCAGTTTACCCTGAAAGAATTGAAGGGAAGAGGAATTTATCTATTTAAGAATTGGATAGTTTTTAACTAATTGAAATTCTGACCATTTTTTACCTAATCCGAATTTTTGTTTTTCACTTCTTATTGCCAAGCCAATCAAAATAATAATGTAAACAATGTGCTCATCAATCAAGGGATTGTTTTTCGGAGGAAAAAGAGAAAGATAAATTAAAAACATCATTAAGGAGCCTGAGTAACCAGCAATCTTCATCCCGATTCCAAGAAGTAGTGCAGATCCAACTAATAAAAGCCCTCCCATAAATAAAATGTCTACCATAATATTTCCTGAAAGACTGTTGAAGATTGGAGCAAGTGGTCCATCAGGAGCATTGCTTAAAAACCCGGTAGTAGGAGAAATACCCAGTAGCCAAGATTTGTTAGATTCTGTTGCAAAACCAAGACCAAATAATTTATCAAAAAATGCCCATAGCACTATGAAAGAAATGGATATTCTTAATAGATTCCAAATGTTGTTTTCAGAAAAAAGCTTCATGGGGTAATTATAGCAGAAACAAAAAAGATTGGAATCTCAACCTGCTTTCGTCGAAATCTTACCTTAAATCCTTCTTTATTTCCTCAAGATACTTATTTTTCATAAGTTAAACTTTTTATCTCATTTCCTTTATAAATCCAAAGCGTTTGTTCTTGGCAATCATATCTATAAAATACCGGAGTGATTTTTGGAATAGTACTTGTTTTGTATAACCATGAGTAATAATAGATATTTTAAGTGATTATTTTCTTATAACTGAATTTCCTTCCCGTTCCCATTCGTTCATCCCGCCCGACAAGTGTGACACCTGTGTGTATCCCCGCGTTGCCAATTCTCGCGCCGCCATCTCGCTCATCCGGCCGCTTCGGCAATACAGTACGATTTTTGCATTCTTGTCTTTCGGCAGTTTATCAAGATTCTCTGCAATTTTGTCATACGGAATAAAAACATCAGTATTTTTAATTTCTCCCTCATAGGGAATATGGACATTTGCGAAGAAAAAGTCTTTTTGCTGCAACATCGTGGCCAATTTTGCGCTTGTGAGCGTGGTAAAGTTTGTGGCTTCTTGTTTGAGCACTTGCGCTGTTTCAGATTGAGTAACGGTAGTCGTTTCCCGCGGAGATTTTTGAAATAGTAAATATCCGCCGATGAGAACCGTCAGAACGAGTAGGCTTATTGCTAATGTTTTATTTTTCATAATTTATTTAGCGCCATAGCTTTTTTAGAAAACAAGTTTATTTACCCACTTGGGAACTTTTGCCTTGCCCACCTTATCATACTCGGGAGTATAGGGCTTAATATCTAATATAGGCGTACCATTCACAATATCTAAACCCTTCACCGTTAAAACATTTCCTTTTCTCTTGACTAACTCCACTGTTGATATGGCAATCCTGTTTGGCCTCTGAGGGCAACGGCAGGCAAAAATCCCTACAAATGGAATATGTGCTCTTCCCTGCGGATGGTGCTTTAGGTGACATTCTTTCTCTTTATCCATCCAATAGACAATTATTACATGGGAATAATCTTCTATTCCGTCCAAACCCAAGGCAAACTTTTTATCTATCACGATCTTGGTAATAATGTCTTTCCAGCCGGGTAACATTGGTTTTACAACCTGATTTTTCGCAAGGCCTAGGGGTTTTATTGTAATCTCCCCATTTGTATCTCTACTATCTAAGAATTCGCAGAAAATTGTTTTCATATTGTGTTTCTGAACCACTATTTATTTTAGTATTTTATCACACCAGAACAGAATTTGGGAATTATAGCAGAGGTAAATTATTTTGCGGCAATTATACTGATTTCTATTTTTGCTCCAAGTGGCAATTCCTTGACGCAGATAAATTCTCTCGCTGGGAAAGTTCCTGAAAAATAACTTGCATAAACTTCATTAACTTTTGCGTAATTTGCCATATCGATTACGAAAATTGTGACTTTTACTACATTTTCAAAACCTAATCCCTCTTTTTCCAAAATTCCCTGAACGTTTTTCATTACCTGATGAGTTTGTTCTTCTATGTTTCCCTCAAGAAGTTTTCCATCAGAAGTTAAATGAATTTGCCCAGATATGAATACAAATCCGTTTTTTGTCACTGACTCAGAAAAAGGTAATGCCATGGGGTAATTATAGCAGAGTAATTTATTCGGCAGGTGGGATGTCTTTAATCCAGAGCGTTGATTTATCATTGGGATCTCCAAAGTTGTAATTTGCAGTAATTTCTTCGTCTTTTTTAATATCTTTGATGGCTACAAAATCAATTACCTTTTCTTTGGATTTTTTAATGTAAGTGGCGTTTGGTTCGTATGAATGGTTGTTTATTGATCCAAAACCCAATGCAACTGCTAAGTTTCTTTTCCCATTAAAATAAAAGTAGTAATTAACAAGAATACTTTCTCTTAAATTAGATACGTCTTTTTTTGGAACTAAAATTATCGGGCACCTCTCAATTAATTCGTCTTTCTTTATGTCTTGAGCAGCAAAAACACCCCGCCCAGCATTTTTTATTTTTGAAGGAGCAATGTATATTTTGCTGGATGTAAAAAGTTTTTTCATGGGGCAATTATAACAGAGTAAATTTTTCTCTTACAGTCCACTCTCCATTTAAAGAAGTCATAAGAAATGCCTCTTTGGCTATGGCTTCAATAGGCAATCTAGATTCAATAGACTTTGCTTCCAGCAGGCACTTATCAAATCTTCCTCCTAATTCATGGCCAACTGTGAGGTGTGGAACTATGTCGGGAAGAAATTTTCCTTCAGAAGGAGGGTAATTCGGAAATGCATTAAATATCTTCATGGTTAAACTTATGAACTTTTCTCGCTCAGTTGGCTCTAAATATACAACTCCTGGAAAAGTATTTATTTTTGACAAAGTAAACGAAAACTTCTCAATATTTAAAATGTCTCTTAATTTTTCTATTTGCTCTAGAGTTATTTCTAATGGGTTTATAAACGGAAAAAGCAAAGTAATGTGCGCAGGAATCCCTTTTAATGCATCTGGATCGTAAATATTTCTAAGATTTAAAACAGCTTCTTCTGCCTCCAAAACAGGAATTAAAATAACACTTTGCCTTTTCTTTTTCATTTTCATTGTGGCAATTATAGCAGAAGAATCCAATTTCCCTTAATATTTATTATCAAAATGATAAAATCCTGGGCATGTCAATTGAAGAACTTAAAGTGCCAACAAATCCTCGGTCTTTTACGAATGTTAATGAGAACGGAAACAGTTGTAAAAGACGCTGTTGATATACCCACCCGTTAACCACTTTTTCAAGCGCAGGTTTGGGCAATTATAAACCATAAGAATCTGAATTTATGCTATAATGGCTTATGGGAGATTTTAACAGAGACCGCAGGTCTGGCGGAGGAAGAGATTTTAAAAGAAGAGATTTTGGCAGTAGAGACTTTGATAGACCACAAGTTATGCATAAAACCATTTGTAGTAATTGTGGAAAAGAATGCGAAGTGCCTTTTAAACCAAGCGGGAATAAGCCTGTGTTTTGCAGAGATTGTTTTCAAAATAACAGGTCTTCGGATTCAATGAGATCTGAAAACTTCCCACAACGATCCAATTTTGAAGACAGAGGTAATAATCAAGTAAATAGACCTGCACAACAACCCGTATACAAAGAGCAGTTTGAAGCATTAAACGCAAAGCTTGATAAAATATTAAACTTACTAACTACAAATGAACCTATTAAAGAAGTGGAAATAAGTGAACCCAGTCAAATAATTGAAACAGAAGCTCCTATTGTTAAAAAGAAAAGAGTGGCTAAAAAATAACTTAGGAATTAATTATATCAGCTTGTCTGAATTTAATGAAGAGGAGAGAGTTTTTATAGTTCGTAGCCGCCGGGCGGAGGATCTTCTGATTCAGATGCAGCAGCATAAACCTCGTTAACATCAACTTCAAATCCATCATCAAACTGAAATTCTTTATGATCCTCATTGTAATCAATAAGATGTTTTTTAATCCCATGGTAAAGAGTTTTAGAAGCAGAATGCTTATTACTGTCATATGTATAAAATACTCTTGTGCAATATGAACAAGAATGTGAGTAATACATATGTACAATAATATCAAAAGAAAAAAGACTTAAGTTAAAACTTTTTCTCTAATAACTTATATAGGGTTAAAGCAAAATAACTTAAAACAGAAACAAATAAAAATTCCTCTATTGGCATAAATCCAATTTTAGGTCCTAAGAGAAATTCTGGGTTAAAGTTCCAGTGTCCGCGATAAATAGCAAGTTGATCCCAAATAGCAGCTAAAACGAGGTTTATTGTATTAAAAGCCAGAAAATGACCAACTGATTTGTATAGTTTTATTTTAAAATATTTATGTAAAGCTAAAGTAGCAATCAAAATACCAAGAAGGATTAAAAAATACTCGGGCATAATTTATTATACAGAAATAATTTACTTCGTTGAGTCTACGTTTTTTTATCTTCCATTACAGAAAAAATAGTTCTATTTGCGTCTTTTGCTGGCTTTTCTTGCTAGCATTTGACGTTTTATTTCAAGCCTTTTCTTGGTTTTGTATGAATGAGACTTTTTCTTTTTCCCAACTCCTGTATCTCTTTTTGCCATATATCTATTATAGACTATTCCACTCGTCCATTAATTAGTATTTTTAAAAATTCTTTTATGCTCTGTGGAGGTGGACGATGTCAGAAATTATTTTGCATACCAAGTATATTAATTGAGAATGCAATTAGGTAAAAAACTATAAATAGACCAACTAAAATTCTGACAATAATTAGATTACTAAGCTTACCTATTCCAAAAGTATATCGTCCTCCATTAATCATGATTGATTCTCCTTTGGAAAAAGCTTCACCATCACCATTAAATATCATCCAATCTTTTGGCTCTCTCTGTTTCGCTTGAGCAATCCTAAATTTGTAATAATTTAATATTCGTGTGTAAGACAATAACCACAATATACTTATAATAATTCCTATTATAGAAAGGAGAAGAATACCAAATTTATTATTTTTTAAAGAATTTGTAAGGCTAGTGCCTATAAAACCAACTAAAAACGAATTGGCTACCAAAAACAACTGAGATGATTGCCATAGAAGTTGTTGTTCTGCTAAGACATTAGCATGAGCAATTTTAAACAAACTTATTGTATCTTTCTTGTCAATCTTCTTGTTTGAAAACCCACTCCTCATAAAAAAACTGCTATTAAAGCAGTCAGCAAATTTTACTACTGGTAATTTCAATTGTCAACTGAATGTAGAGGCTAATTTGCTCCGAGGAATGGACGAGGTTAGGATTTATTATTCAACTTTATAGTTATTCAGTATGTATTCTAATAATTGAGGAAATTCAGTAAATTCGATGAAGTGTTTTCCATTTGGAACTTTAAAAACATCTGGGTTTAATTTTGAAGATATAAATTCAAATTGATCCTGAGGAATAAACGGATCATCATTTCCATAAAACAATGCTATTTTGGTTTGATTATTTTTTATACTTTCCCAGTCCCAAGGACTATCATAATAACCACTCTGTTTTTCCAGATCATTGCCCAAATCTGTATAGCAAGGAGATATTAGAACTGATCCTTTAATTTTATTTGTTTCAGCATATCTCATGGCAGCGACTGCCCCAGAAGACCAACCGATAATAATGTCGTTTTCACCTGCTTTAATATGTTCTTTTAAAAAAGGCAACCAATACTCAGAACGAGCAATTATAGAATCTGGAAATGTCTCAAAGAATGTTTCAAAACCTAACTTTTCCAGTTCTTTTTTAAGCCATGGTGCAAATGCGAAAGACCAATGAGTCGATTGATTACCATGTATGAATATCACCCTAGTTTTCATTAAGTAATTAAAACCCTATCTCCCTTAATAAGCTCTGCTTTTATGCGTTGTTCAACCTGTTGGTTGCAAAAAGACATTACCTTAAATATGAAATCAAACATTTCTTCTGTGCTAGGTTTAATTTTATTTCTTCTTAAATCATACGCATAGGAAATAAGATTATTCCATTCTTCGCTCAACTTAAGCTGTTTTGACGCATTAACTATATTGCCAAAACCGATTGGAAATTCTCCTTGTAAATATTCAAGGCTTAAGGTTGCAAATAAACATGCTTTATATCCCATTTCATAAGCCTCCTCTAAATTACCTGCTCTAATAAAGAATAGCCCAGACAAAGCCCTCATTGTTGAAAAACAAGCTTCTCTATATGCATCTATTAGCGTTATTGAAGGCAAGGGGAGATTTTCCATTATCTTCTCTCCCCAAACAGTTTTAGAAGTTAAAATATTATGTCTTAGAAAAACACTTGTTGTAAAGGGAGTATCTATTGTCCCATTTTGTAATTTACTAAGCTCATAAGAGTAGATTCTTAACCTAATATCTTTAGTCGAATTTTTCTCCGCAATTTCTCTTAGTATCTTAGAGATGCTTTTTTCACTTGCCTTGATTACTCCTATTTCTAAATCAGAAACACCTGGTAAATATTCAGGAGTATTGTAGCTACCATATAGAAAGATTGAAACAGGATTAGCTTTTTCTTTAATCTCTGCAATTAAATTGTTAATAAGACTTTCTAATTCCATGTCTAGATTATACCAGAGGTTATATTATCCTACTCTGGGTAGTAAAAATACGATGCTAAAATACGTGGCTCTGTAGGATAAACGATGCTAGAACCTATTTCTTGTCTATTAATTAACTCCGTGGACTTCTTTGAGGAAAAATCTTAAAAAGATAATACATCAAGGATCCTACTACCAAATGATATATTTGTAGAAAGAACGTTTCCGGTTTCGGCAGAGACTGTTAAATCTTTCTCAACTTTAACAGGAATAAATCCAAGTAGTCTTTGATCTGATATACCATTTATCTCGTATACTGGGATACCATTTTTCTCTCCGAGAGTAATGAGTTGACTTACTGATGTTAAATTATTATTCAGTGCTTCGTTGGCAATTGCTTGGCCTCCAAGTCTATTCACAATATTTGCTGCAATTAGATTTTGGATTGCTTGTTCTGGAAGAACTGTAATTGTTTTTTGTCCAGTTGAAGTCGTTACAAAAACCTCGTTTGTTGCAAGGTCAACTGATATAGGAAAATCTGTAACTGCGCCCGTATTCCCTTTTTGCACAAGGAATTTCTCCGCACCTGCTGTTGCTACTTTTATGTTATCCGCAGCAAGTCGATCGTCAATTTTAAGGAGGGTATCGTCTTCAAGTTCTACTTCTGTACCATCTTCCTGCTCTGCCTTTACGATAACTCTGCCGTCTCTGAACTCGAGTCTTGTCTTGATACCGCCTGATGTTATGTCAATTCGTGTTCTACCATCTTTTGTTCTGGTACGAATTCTTTCTGTTTCCGAAAGCCTAACTTCTGTTCTCTCTTCATTAGGTTTTGTTTCGGTTTTTGTACGAATACCTGAATCATCATTTTCCAATTCAGGTGTGTCGTTAATTGATGGTGATATTGAGGTAACTGGGGAGGGTGATGTAGAACGGGTGCGTGTTTCTGTTTTTAGTATTTTTTGCTGATTATTAATAACAGTAAAATTAGCTGGCTTATTCCATGCTTTATTTAATTCTTCACAGTCCTTTGCTCGTGTTTCAAATTTCTTACCATCAGGACCTGTACACATAACTTTTGTATTGTCTGAAACAGATACTCCACTACTTGATTGGCTAATCCCATTATTACCAGAACCTGAGTCTGCTGAAGTATTTGATCCTGAGCCTGAGTCTTTGCTATTAGAGTTGGAGTTACTTGAAGATCCACTTCCTGAATTACTACCGCTACCATCATCTCCTCCTGAGTCATCAGATCCACCTTTTGCAAGAAAGGTTGAAGTACCAAGAACATGATAATTCTCAGAACTAATCATTACCTTGACTACAACCCCTACAGTAAGTAACAGAAAAATAACTAATGCAATTTTTAAATACAGGGCATTCTTTGAGGTTGTTCTCTTTTTTAGAGATATTCTCTTAAGTTTCTTTTTGGACACATTATTAATAATAACATATGTTTTAATTATTGTGTCAAGCGCGAATGTAACTCCGATGCCAAGCATTGGGGCGTGACGCATGGGGTGTCAAGGAAGTATTTTGAGGTTAAAAACATGGCTTTAAAGATGGGTCGAAATAAAGAAGCTTTTGAAAGGTGAGTTACCGGATGCTGCTGTGACTGCGGTGTGTACTAAAAAGTCTGTTTCTTATCTTCGGTGAAAGACTGTTTACATGCAGCAATTATCAAATTCCTATTCACAAATTCCGCAGATATCGTTGACATTTAACAAAAAATTCTCTACTCTAAATATAGAGAAAATTACATAACTGCCTTAATGAAAAAACACTCAGTAAAAATTAAGAAAGCCACAAACACAAACTTGAAATATCTACTTCCTGTATTTGTTGTCTCTCTTATTATTCTTGGGGGGACAATTTATCAAAAACAGCAATCAACGGGTTTACTTGGAAAAACCGCATCCAGTCAAACAGTACTCGGCGAAGAATCAGAAACCCCTGAAGTACAAGAAGAAACTGAAGACGTAGAGCCAACAGAGGCACCCGAACCAACAGAAAAGCCTGAACTTGAAGAACCAACAGAAGAAGATGAACAAGAGGCAAAAGATATTCACGATGAAATTGAGAATGAAATGGAAAAAGGAAAGGTGGAAAAAATAAAAATAAAATCAACCACAAAAAATCACC
>CAYWPH010000035.1:0-8523 GCA_964460145.1 uncultured Gammaproteobacteria bacterium
ACTCACATTCATCTTTACTTCTTTTTTTAGTTTCTAAAGTTTTAAGATTTACGCTCTCGACCTCCAAAACATTATCTTTTGTCTCTCCGCTATATGCACCTGCATTCCCTCTTACAGCGCCTCCCACAGTACCCGGCAGCCCTCCTGCCCATTCCAAGCCAGAGAGGCTATTATCTATACAAAAATCTAAAAGGTTTGACACTAAAACTCCTGCGCCGATAGTTACAACATCATCTTTTTTCTCTATTTTTTCTATTGAGTTTTTAATAACCAACCCGTCAAACCCATTGTCAGAAAATAATACGTTTGTTGCGGATCCTAGAATAAATATTTTATTGGCATTTGAAGGAAAATCTTTGGAAATCTCCTGCCACTTTCTTAAACCCGCAATTAGCTCCTCTATGGATTTAACCTCAAGAAAATATTTTGCACTTCCGCCGATTTTAAAATTGCTGAAGCCTTTTAGGGGAATATGAGATTGAATTTTTGGCATAAAGTTTTTTATATTACTGTGTTGGAGCCGCAGCCAATGTTGCAGTCAGATTAACAGGCTCTTTATCTCTTTGGACAATTATGATTATCTTATCCCCTACTTTCTTAGATGCAATAAGCTTAGATAAATCATTTGTCCCTGCTACTACTTTTTTATCATCAAAACTCGTTATTACATCACCAACTTGTATTCCTGAAAGTTCTGCCGGTGATCCTTTTACGACACTTTGAATATATGCTCCTTCAGTTAATTTATTAAGTTCTGCTTCTTGTTTAGAAAGCATTACATATGAAACTCCAAGGTATGGCCTGTTAAACTGGCCGTTGTCATTAAAGTTTTTTAATGCTTCCGCTACTACATTTACAGGGAGAGCAAAACCGATGTTTTGGCCGGTCTGGGAAACTGCTGTGTTTATTCCAATAACCTGACCAATGGAACTAACAAGCGGACCACCGCTATTTCCCGGATTTATGGCAGCATCGGTTTGAATTACATTATCAAGTTTTTCTACAAATCCCTGGAATGCGCTTCCTGCTGTAATTCCTCTTCCAAGTCCTGAAATTACTCCTGTTGTAACAGTATTTCTAAATTCACCCAAAGCAGTTCCGATTGCGATTACAAACTGGCCGACTTGTAATTTTGCTGAATTTCCCAAAGTTACCGGGACAAGTTTTTTCTCTTTGTTTTGATCCGGATTTACCTTAAGAAAAGCTATGTCATTTAATGGATCTCTGTATACTTTTTCAACGTCATATGTTTTATTATCACTTGTGACAACCTGATATTTTACATTTGTTTTTGATACAACATGTTTATTTGTAGCAATTAAGCCATTCTTTCCTAAAATAAAGCCGGAGCCTATGTTTGAAGTTTTTTCCTCTGTACTTTTCTCCGGTACTTCAAAAAATCCAAAAGGACCAAGTCTAAAACTACTCTTTTGTGTAGGCGGTGCTATCTGAACTACTGTAACAACTGATGGCCCGACATTTTTTACAACATCTATTACAACTGATTCCTCACCGACAACTTTTATACTTTCCAAGGGGGATTGAACTTGAGGAGGTGTTAAGCTATTCAAAAAGCGTGGGAAAGAGCTGCTGACAGCTGTCCAAACTATTAGGACTAAGACTAGAGCAATTAAAAGTATTCCAAGTTTTTTCATGAAGTTAGAATATTATATCACAGCTTAAAATTAGCTTAAATTGAGCCCACTGGATCATCTTCGTTGGGCATAGGAAAAATAGTTGCGTGATCAGCAAAAGGAGGAATAGACGGTGGTTCTTTTTTAAATCCGAGCATAAATCTTGTTCCGCCATCTGTAATCCTAAACCCATCTACTACCCAATCCTGATCAAGATCCGCAACCTCTAAGTTTACTTTCTCTTGAAATGATTTCCACATTCCTGCTATAACTTCTTCTTCGGCATCTTTCCTATCCCACTCTTCATATGGTCCATCTGCAGTATCAACAATCTCTGCAACAGGAAAATCAGTACCGTTCTTTAGAGATAGATCAAGTTTTATATTCCTATCAGCTTTAACCCTTTTAAAAAGTATTCTGAGACCTCTTATTAAAATTGCGTCATCACTTCCTGCAGGCTCAATTACGCCTGGTTCTAATACTTTTACTCTACCATCTGGAGTTGAAAACAAATATCCATTATTCACCATTGCATCTGCTGGAAGATTAATAATTATGTCATCATCTGTAGTTGAACGTATCCCCTCTTTTATTTTTTCAACAACATTCTTGGGATCGCTTTCTATGACCAACACAGTTCTTGGAGGCTCAACCGCTGAAGTAACTCTTGTCCCAGTATCAGGCGCTGGCTCTGCTACGGCTGGAGTAGCAACGGGGGTGGAACCAGTAGTAGTTGGCCTTGGTGTTGCCGGTGCTGTAGTAGCAGGCGCAGGCCGTGGCTCAACAGCTGCGGGTCTTGTTGGCGTAACAGGAACTGTGGAACCTGCTGCGGGAGCAGCTGTTACTACATCTTTAAAGTATTCAAGTTGCTGTTTCCATACGTCTTCAAGCGGATCATTGCCGTTTTCGGGCTTTAGATCGTTAAGTCCTGCATGAATACGTGCTTCAGTTGCTTGAACAAGTCTTTCATAAGTTTCACTTTCTAATATAGGCTCAAGAACTACTTTTAACGCATCTAATTTCTTCATTGCACTTATACCATCGGCATTGCTAAATCTATTCGTTACCCCTTTAGCCGCCCTGACAAAGACATCTCCCAAAGCTTCAACACTCTGTCTTCTATCTCCAGCATATTTTGCGTAAAAATCTGTTACAAAATATTCCTTGAGCCTGGTTTGCAAATCCTGGGCACTTGGTGCTACGAGAGACTCAGCTACGCTAAAACCTAATAAGCTAAATCCTTCTGTAAGGTCATCGGAAGGACTTGTTTGGAGAACTGGCAAAAGCGACCTTACTCTTCCATTCGCCCATCTGTCAACACGCTCACCGAGATTTCCCGGCTTATGTTCCCATGCCTCTTTTCTACTTTCTCCCCATTTTAAATGCATTACATCATGTGCTTCAATGGCTCTTTTATTACCAATCGCAACTCTTGCTTTTTCTAAACTAAATGGCTCGTCAACATTAAATTGGCCAGACAAGATTCTTACCTGATATGCTGCGGGTGAATTAAATTGTAGTCTCTCGACACGTGTTGGTCTTTCTAATCCTGTCATAATAAAATATCCCTTCTTTTTTAGAAAACGGCCTTATTAATAGTCGTTGTTACTAAAACGGCCCTATTGTAGCAGTTGGAGAACCCATTTGTCAAGTTGGGGGTCTATCGAGGGGTGAGTTGCGGCAAGAGTTGCGGAAACATGAGTGGTTGAACCTTTTTCATTGACCCAAGTGCCATTGGGGGTTGCCCATTTTGTTATTGTTACCTGAAGCCCTGCCCCGTAACCTAAATCTTCTGCTGTTTGGATTGTTCCTTTACCAACTGATGTTTCACCAACAAGCTTTGCTCTGTTGTTATCCCGTAGGGCTCCGGAAACAATTTCAGACGCAGAAGCACTGCCTTTATTAATAAGTACAATTACTTTTTCTTTTGTAAATAAACCGTCTCTTGAGACATACATTGTAGATTTTTCGGTTACACCGTTATCCTGGGAAACAACAGCTTTTCCTTTGTCTAAAAATTCAGAAGAGATAAATGCCGCATCGGATAAATATCCTCCCGGATTATTTCGCAAATCAAAGACAATTCCCTTAACGTTTTTGTCATTCTTAATTTTTTGACTCATGTTGCCGACAAGATTTAACCATTCCTGATTTGTATTATCACCAAACTGGGAAAGCCTGATATATAAAAAGCCTGTGCAGCCCTCCCCCTTACAAGTATCAGCTTTAGGAATAATTTTGCAGCCGTTTTTGTTACAGTTTGCACTCCTTATTTCCATTGCAACGCTTTTAACATTAATTACATCCCTGGTTATTTTTATATCTATCTTTTTAGAATTGTCTTTGTGAACTATTCCAAGCGCTACCTGAGTTCCTTTTGGACCTCTGATTTTTTCAACTGCCTGGGAGATATTCCACCCTGCTGTTGATTGACCATCAACTGTAACTATTGCATCTCCAGCTTTTATACCTGATTTTTCAGCAGGACTTCCGTCTAAGGGTGAGATAACAACTATCGCTTTATCTTTTGTACCAAGTTCTGCTCCTATTCCTGAGAATTGTCCTGCAAGACCTTCTTTAAAATCGTTATTTTGCACAGGAGGAAGATATAACGTAAAAGGATCACCAACACTTGAGACCATACCGGATATTGCTCCGTTTAGCATTTTTTGCTGGTCAAGTTTGGATTTATCATAGTATCCTGCAAGAAGCTTTTCCCATACAGTCCAAAAGGGAGTAAAATTTACATTAGAAACACCGCTTGGAGGTTCTTTGCTAATAACATTAACATTTGGTTTATAAGCTTTCCAATCAACAGTTACTTTGTTAACGCCAAAATAGTAACCGAAAACAAAGGCTATAAATAACCCTAAAAGAATTTGTAAGACTTTTACTTTATTCATAATATCAGTATTGCTTTTCCCTTAACATCGCAAAGAACCTTTTTACCGCTTATTTTCTCAAGTTTTTTAAATTCTTCTTTATCAACTAACACTATTGCTGCGTCTACATTTCGCTCTTGTATTTCTATAAAATCTAAATCTTTTAACTCAACTGCAATAATTCCTATTGCTCCAAGTCCTAATGCTTTATATAACGAAACTTTATCCAAGGTCTCGTTTGCAATAATTTTTCCCTCAATACTTTCGTTTAGACCTAAAGGCAATGTCTTTAGATATAAAAACTCTCCAATAGCGTCTTTTCCTAAAGCATCTTTTACGCTTATTGCGTTTTTTGCCGTTTTTATGACAATCTGTTCATTATTGCAAATTTCCACAATTCCTTCAACTGGTGAAATTAAAGGCTTACCTTCTACTGTTGATTCAGCCTTAATATATAAATCACAATTTTGTTCATCTATCTTAGATACTGTTCCGGCTGTATCGCTTAAAATCTTTTGTCCTTTAAAAATCTTCTTTTTGACTGCGACTATATCCCCAACTACAACTTTATCTCCTAAATTTTGTTTTAATGACGATTTAAATTCTTTAGATGAAATTCCGAAATTTTGAAGATGAATAACGTTTTCCGAGGATGAGTCCTTTTTTTTGGCAATGATTTCTCCAACTGAAACTTTTTGACCCTTAGAAACAATTGGCACAAACTCTTAGGAAAGATTTATGGACAGTAAAGTCATTAGATTATACTCTTGCAACAAAAGGAAGTAATGCTAAATGCCTTGCATGTTTTACTTCCACGGTTAATCTTTTTTGATGTTTAGTGCAAAGACCATTTCTCACTCTGCCAATAATTTTTCCTCTTTCTGTCAAAAATTTGTTAAGGGATTGGGTATCTAGAAAATTAGGATTCTTTTTTTCAGTGCAAAAATAACACTCCTTAGGAGCGTTTGTCTTTTGTATTCTTTTTGAAAATTTTTTCTTATGTTTTGCCATTTAATAAAAATCCTATTCTTTAGAAGGGAATATCATCTGCTGCGATATTTTCATCGCTTGGTGGTTCTTGTGTTGATACTTCTTCTTTAACTTCTTCCTTAACTTTTTCACTCTTTGCCGTTTTTTTAGGGTTTTCTATCTCTTCTTCTTTTCTTTCAGGCACTTCCCCTTCTGTTCTTCTGTTATCCAAAAGTATCATGTCGGAGATTATTACCTCTGTTGTCTGTTTTTGCGTTCCGTCTTGGGCTGTCCAACTTCTAGTTGAAAGTCTTCCTTCTACGAAAACTTTTCTTCCCTTTGTCAAAAACTGTGAACAGATCTCGGCTAATTTATTCCAGGAAACAATTCTATGAAATTCTGCATCTTCTTTTTTTTCACCGCTATCCGTTGTCCAAGCTCTATTTGTTGCAATGCTAAATGAACAAACTGCTGCGCCTGAGGGCGTATACCTTAACTCCGGATCTCTTGTTAAATTTCCAATAAGTTGTACTCTATTTAAACTTCGTGCCATATTTTATATTATACTCTTAAAAGTAAAGATCTTAAAATATCTTCATTTGAGATAAGATTTTTTTCCATCTCCTTAAGGTTTTCGTCTGTCTCGAAAAGAAAGTTAAAATATACTCCTTTACCTTCTTTTTTAATAGGATAGGCTAATTGTTTTTCTCCCAGATCCTCTTCTTTGGAAAACTTAACAGACTTTAAAAAACCCTTGACGGTTTCTAAGAGTTTTTTCCTGTTTGCATCCGTCAAAGAAGTTTTTAAAACTAAAACCAGTTGGTAATTTCTCATGGTGTAATTTTACTATAGAGTAGGTGTATAAGCAAGAAGAATCTCTAATTTTTTATTTGCTTAACATAACAGCAAGAATCTGGGCACCGGGACGGATTCCGCCATGGTCATTTGAATATCTTCTGGAAAAAGCATTACCTCTAGTAGCATCTTCGTAAGTATCTACTCTGTAAGCTTGTATATTTTGAGGTTTTATACCAGCTTTAATTGCCTGCATTTCCAAAGCACTTGTTATATCAACAAATCTTTCCTCTTTTGGGTCATTGGTTTTTTTGGGAGAAATATATTCTCCCCAATTTATCTCAATAATACCATTTCCCCTTTTTTCAGGAGTATTAGTGATATAGAAGTTTTTCTGCGAAATACTTGGAAATATTGAAACCGTGGCTTTTGTTAAATCAACACCCAATTCTTCATTTAGATATAAGAGGCCTTGGGTTGTTATGCCTGAATTGGTTGCATCTGCGCCGCTATGATCAATTGCTACAAGTGAATTTCCATTTTCATCTTGACAATATATAACAGCAACCGGACAATCGGCTGGTTTTATAAAAAGAGTTATCCTTGGATCTCTTGTAAATATAAGATTTCCCACTACTATATTTTTCTCATCCAGAGTTTCAAGACTAACCTCTTCTATTTGGGCTTCAGTTCCTTGAAATTTTCCCCTAATAGAAATTGCATTTAAATTAAAACCCTGGGATTTTAAAAAATCTCTTGTATTTCTCTCTCCTGTTAATTCACTTTCCCCTTTGGCTGAATCAAAAAATACAGAGGACATATTGGGAGCATATTTACCATATGAAAATCTGGCTAATACAGGTTTTCCGGCTAAATTCTCAAGTATGGGGAAATAACCAACTCTATTTTCAAAATCTTTAAGATATTGAATCTGTGATAAATAAGATACTTTTAAATTTTTATGAAAAGACATATTCTTTAAAACTTGATTGGGCAAAATTATATTCTCCTTTAATTATTTTTTTGTTTCCCTCTGCTTCTTGGGCTACCACTGCTTCGTAGCCAGGCTCATTTCTTACAACACCAACAAGTGTCTTATAGCGAGGGTCTCTTTTAGCTAATATGTCTTCAGCAGGGACAAAAACAATTCGACGTTTTCTTTCTTTAAATTCTTTGAGAGCGTTTTCAAGTTGACCCCACTTTTGCTTAAATACGTCTGTCTCTTCACCTGTAGTAAATAAAAATTGGAGCTGATTTCTTAATAAAGCTCTTTTCTCGTCATCTGTTAAAATATCTAAAAGCAGTTGGGCTCTTTCTTTTTGATAATCGCTAACTATCACTGCTGTATTTTGCCAACCCATTTGGTTACCAAATGAAATTGCTTCGATTATCTCTGTAAACGTAGACGTAGATTGGGGCCTTTCAACTATTTCATTTTGTACTCTTAATCTTCTTAGATCTTGAGCTAAGACGGCTGAAAATGGATGGTCAGGGGCGGGCAAAACTTCATCGCCATGATGGAAAAGCTGAGAAGGTCTATGGCTCATTGTAACGATTACTGCTTGAGGATAAAATTGAGCCAGCTCTGCTGCAGCAACCGGTCTTGCTTTTGCTCCGCCTGTTTTTTGAGGATAAAATTTACCTTTAAATGGAGAAGTTGTATATCTTGGATCATGGCCTTCTCTTTCAATCTTTCTATTTCCTCCGCCTAAAACAAAAATGGCTTGGGGAACAATCCCGCCAAGCTGTTCTAGATAATATGCTTCTTTTTCTTTACTATCTCCTCCTGTTTCAACAATTGGACCATCAGGCATAATATTATTATCTTTTCTTATTATAGGTTTTTCAAAATGCATATAATCCTTCCTGTCCGTCCAGTCTCCTCCCCATTCCCAACCATGATCTTTAAAGTATCTGACAATTGGACCATCCGGGCTAAGTGCTCCTAATTTTGTAGGGTCGTATTCTACGCCCTCGGGAAATCTATAATCTGATCTTATATATGGGTTGATTGCGGGATTTAAATCCAATGCTCTGCCAAATGAATGATTTGACATTCTATCCGTACCAGCAACTCTTCTATGGCTAAATGCAACAGAATTATTTTCCGTAGCTGCCCTTTTATCTTCCTCCATAAATCGTCTATCCATTGTAGGAATAACCGAAAAAACAGGAAATCTTGTTGCCTTAATAAGCCTAAAAGCTCCCTTAACATCTTCTGCTAAAGCAAAGTCCAAAAGAAC
>CAYWPH010000036.1:0-8183 GCA_964460145.1 uncultured Gammaproteobacteria bacterium
GACCTCTCAGTCCAGCTACCCGTCATTGCCTTGGTAGGCCATTACCCCACCAACAAGCTGATAGGACGCAGGCTCATCTCTTGGCGCACAGTTAAGTGCTTTACAATAAATTGACTATGGAAAATTACCTATCCTTTCGGACAGCTATGTTCCACCCAGAGGTAGATTCCTACGCGTTACTCACCCGTCTGCCACTTGGTCCTTGCGGACCCCGTTCGACTTGCATGCCTAAGGCACGCCGCCAGCGTTCATCCTGAACCAGGATCAAATTCTCAAAAAAATTGGATTAGTTTTACAACTAATACCTTGTCAGATTTCTTTTAAAGGAATAACCTGACAAAAATTCCTACCACTTTCTGATTGGAAAGCTTTTGGCTTTCTAATTTAAAAGTTTTAATCCGGTCCTCACCAATATATTGTCAAAGTGCAAAGTTAGCTAGTAAAGATAAAAAATCCCGCCAGAGGCGGGTTTCAACCAACGTCTTTGGCAAGAAATCTTTACATAGTAGAAATATTATAGTGAATTTAATTTAGAAGTCAAGAAGCAGAAGGATGTGTTTTGGATAAGGTTTTGTTTTGGTGATATAATGCAAGACTCTATGAGAGTTGAAGCCCAGCCTAAAAATGCAATATATTCTATCGTTTCTTCTCACCAAACTGTTTATCCAGAAGGTGTGAGACCAGTAACTCAAAACCTTTTACAAGATGGTTTCCAGACTGGCGCTTTTGATAGGCTTTCAAGTCAAAACCAAGAACTTCTTACAAGGTATTTTGGCACTAGTTTATCTGCAAAAAAAGCAACAGGAGGACTTGCCTCAACAACTGCAAGACTAAGAATTGTTAGAGCAATAACATCTCTAAGAGACGGGTTACCTGAAGATGTTAGGCAAAAATACTTAGATAAAGAAGTATTAAGACTTAAAGAAACTCCTTCAACAAGAACAGGTTGGTATCATAAGCCTGAAACTGTAAGAACCTTGAAAAGAAAAGCTAAAGAAAGAGCAACTCTTGAGTATAGAAAAAAACAAAGTTTAACAACTAAAGGTTTTATGACTAAGGAGGTAACAGACAAAATTAGTAAAACTGCAAGGGAGAGAATGACAAAGAGAAGACGGGATAAAATAGGCAGAGCTTTAAAAGGTCCTCGTAATCGCTATCAATATACATCCGACAAAGCAAGGGAAGCATCTATGGCAAGATGGCATCCAACTGATCTAACTGTGGAGCAAAGAACTAGTGATCCTTTGGCTGGAGCAATTTTTAATTTGAATTATATTAACGGGGAGGATTTTCCAAAAGAAATCAGGGCTTATTTTGAAGCTAATCCCAAAACTCATTTGGAATGGATGCCGATTTTAGCTTTAGCAAGAAGACTTCCCTTTTTAAGATATCAGGAAGGACAATTGTGGTATATAACTGTTGCCTTGGATGGAAAAGAAACTAAAAAACCGCTTACTGTGGATTTATTAAGATTAGATCCAGATAATGCCATAAGGTTTGGGTTATTATCTAAAAAGGCAATAGAAAAAGCTTTAGAGATAAGAATCAGATCTACTTCTCTATTTTCGCAATCACCTGATACAATACTATTCCAAGCGAAACCATAACATTTAAGCTTTTATTTACTCCAAACATTGGAAGCTCAACGATTGCGTCTGATGCTTTCAAAACTTTTTTTGAAACACCGTCGCTTTCATGTCCAACGATTAAAGCAATTGGAAATTTATATTCAAATTTGTTATAAGGATGAGCTTTTTTATCTAGCTCTACTGAAACAATTTGGATATTGGGAATCTCTTTTCTTAAGTCTGAAATCGCTAAAAGTGTAGTTTCTTTGTATTCCCAATTTACCCATTCGGTTGTATTAATTGAGGCTTTTTTAATTCTTGTATGAGGTGGTATTTCAGTTTCTCCGCATAGAATTACCTTTTGAGCTGCGGTTGCATCGGCAAGACGAAAGATTGCGCCGACATTATATGTATCCAAAACATTATCAACTATTATATAAATAGGGTTCTTCTTTAAATTCTTAATAACCTCAGGATCCCCCTTGGTTGTCCTTAAATCTTTAGCTGTCAGTTTTATCATTATGCAATTATACCCTAACATTGCGTTTGACAACAATTTTAACTATCTCTATAATTCGTCTACTTTATATGTCTTACTCTTTTTCTAATTTAGCGATTTCCCTTATTGAGGTTTTTGAAACACAACAAAACCAATTAAATGATGAAAAAATAACGGTTAATGATCTACTCTCCAAACTTGCTTCATGGTATGAAAAATTTAGAACAGCAATGGATTATGGCTCCGAGGAAACGATTCCAAGACGTGCAATTGAAAGAATGCTCAAGAGAATGCTTTTTTTGGAGACAAACTCAAGATCAATTGCAAAAGGATTAGTAAGAGAACTAATCTGGGCAGGATATTTTCCAAATGCAACCGTTCCCCATTCATTAATTGAGAGAGTTGCAAATTCAATTGATCTACATTTAAAACTAAAAGACGAAGTTACAAAACAGAAAGTTTTATCTTCTGACAAGCTTAATGAATTTATTTTACAAATACTTTCTTGTGAAATCTTTTATATTCTTCTTCCTAATAAAGAAAAGGAAGCTGTTACAAACTTCATGTTTAGGGTTTTGTCTAAGTCTATAAGGATAGAGGACGAAACAGACCAGACAAAAGACATACAGGTATTTTTAGCAATAAGAAAAAGTTTTGCAAAAGATGATATAGCCTTTTTAAAATATAAGCTTTTTACGCAGATCTTCGGAAGACTTTCTGATGAAAATTTCGAAAATGTTGTAAAAATTTTTATAAATGGCTATAAAGAAATAAGATTTCAGCTTTCGTATCCTAAAAAAGAAAGAATTTTAAGCCATATTAAAAAAGTGACTCCCCCTTTTTTAATACTTTTTGAGTTACTTAGCCAAGAAAAAGGAAACATTAAATTATTGGCAAAAGATCAAGAAGTATTAAAACAAAGAGTTTTTGATATATGCGAAAGAAAATATAGAACAATTAGGGGAAAAATACAAAGAGCGATTGTCCGAAGTTTTATATTTATTCTTTTTACAAAAGCAATAATTGCATTTGCAGTTGAAGGCGCTTTTGAGAGTATATTTTTTGGTCGCATTCAATGGCTTTCCATTATATTAAACACCGTACTTCCTCCAACCATAATGGGCGTAGTTGGCGTTACGATAAGAACTCCGAGTGAACAAAACTCTCAGTTTATATTTACTGACGTTCAAAAACTATTGTTTGAAGAAGATCCTGTAATTATAAATGCCATATCTCTTACAATTAAAAGAAAAGCTACGGCAAGTTTTAAAGATTATATTTTTTCAGCACTGTGGATTTTTACCATAATGCTTGCCTTTGGAATTATTCTGTTTTTCTTAGATGTTCTTCATTTCAATATTTTGAGTAAAACAATATTTATATTCTTTATTGCTATTATTTCATTTTTATCATATAGAATTTATCAAACAGCAAATAGCTATACAGTTATTAAAAAGCAAAACATTTTAACTCCTGTATTTGAGTTTTTCTTTATACCAATTATTAGAGTAGGCAGACAATTAACAGAAGGTTTTTCTCAAATTAATTTTATACTTTTGGTAATCGACTTTATAATTGAAGCGCCTTTTAAGGGTTTAATAGGATTTTTTGAACAGTGGTTTATGTTTGTGGCTAATAAAAGAGAGGAATTAGAGTAATATTATTGTGCCGGTGAAGATGTAATTGTAGGATTTGGGGTTGGAGTCAAAGTTTCGGTTTCTACTTCAGGATTAGTCTTCTTAAGCTCTTGCTCAGCTTTTTTCGCATCTTTAAAATGTCTCGCAGCTTCTTTTGCTTTTTTTAATGCCTCTCTTGCCGCTTGAAGTTTTTTCTTTCTTTCTTCAAGAAGTTTTTTTCTTTGCTCTTGAAGTTTTTTCTTTTGTTCAAGCAATTTCTTGTTCTCTGCTTTTTTTGTATTTAAAAATTCTTTAGTAGCATCTTTTTTAGCTTGTAGTTCTGCTGCTTTACTTGCTCTTTTCTCCAAATTATCAATTTTTTTCTCGGTCTTTTCCGCTTTTGTAGACAATCCTAAAACCGCATTTTCTACTTCCATTTCCAAATCAGATGCAATTGCGTCCTCTTGATCAGCAACTGTTAAATAATTTTCTATTTCTACTTTTGAAACCAGGAGTGAATAATTCGTTGAATCAAGTTTTAAAGAAAGATCATCTGAGTTTGCAGAAGATGCCTTTGTCAACACTAATCTGTAGTCTGTTAAGACGTCGTTTGCTTTTTTAGCCAAAACGAAAGCTTCATTGCTTTGAGAAGAAGCTATCCTTACGCTTTCTGCTAGGTTTTTGCCTTCTTTTTCTATTTCCCAAAGAGCTTTTACAATTCCTTCACTATTTTTTCTTGCGTACATCTCCCTTAGTTCTGCCATTCTTTCTCCTAAGATCTGCGTCTGGACTGTGGTTTTTTTCTCAGGAGTAAGTGCAATGATAAGTTTTAAGCTTTGGAAAATTTTATCTGCAAAATACAAAGGACTATCAGGAAGTAAAAATCCTGTTCCCGCAGTTACAGCCGGAAAAACGTTTAAGCTTGAAGAGTATCCTAATACTTCTTGCTGCGGACTCGCAAAAACAGATCTTGAAGATGCAAGTAAAAATATGAATATAAATATGGAAAGTGATGAGATCTTTCTCATTAAATATATTGTTGTATTATTTTTATACATTTGTCAAGTAGTTTTATATCCTTTGCTTGACAATAATTTAAACAAAAGAGGTATAATAAAGATTGCAATCATGACAGCAACCGGACACGCCATAATTGGTACAGTTATAGCCGCAAAAGTTGCAAATCCAGCTTTAGCAATTCCCATAGCTATTGCATCTCATTTTTTAGCAGATGCGTTTCCCCATTGGGATACCGGATATCACAGAGATCATAAAAGCAAAGTCAAGTTTTTTATAGAAAGTGCTATTGATGTTTTTGTTAGTTTTGGAATTTCATGGGCTATAGTAACTTTTTTGTTTCCTCAAACTAACCTTCTTTACGCATTTTTCATAGTCATAATGGCACAATTACCTGATTGGTTAACAGCACCTTATCTTTTCTTTAATATGACGTTTTTCCCATTTAATTATTTTTATAAAATCCAAAAATACTTTGATCACAGACTTGGAATGCCTTGGGGAGTAATTAACCAAGTTGCAATTCTTGCTGCAATAGTAATATTGGGACAAATGTTTTAAGGGTATTTGACATTAAATTAATACTTTGAAATACTGGAATGGTGGAAAACCAACAACCAAACCAAAATAATCAAACCCAAACTTCCCCGCCTACTGATAATTTACGTCAAACTCACCCTCAGCAATCTAGTACAAACAAACCTAAAAGAAATTTTTCCCCTTTGAAAATTCTCATAGCTTTAGTAATTATTGTATTAGTTACAAGCTTATTAGCTGGTACTTATTTCCTTGGTAAAAATTCAAAAACTGGAGAAAAAGCCTGTACACAGGAAGCAAAACAATGTAGTGATGGAAGTTATGTTTCAAGAACTGGTCCTAACTGCGAGTTCTCCGCTTGCCCAACTCCTCAAGATCAAACTGGCAATCCGAATCTAACTCCCGGAGAACCAAAAGAAACTAAAGTAATGAAAACCTATGTCAGCCAAAAGCTTAAAGATATTGGTTTTTCCGGTTATACCCTCAAACACGGCGAGGACTGGACAGAGACAAGTGAAAGAGACGATAGTGTTGGAACAGCAAAATTAACTCTGACAAAAGACAAATATTCAATTACTATTCAACAAGGACCGATGGGAGGCGCGCTTTGTGTCTATAAAGATGCTGACTTGCCGCAAGGATTTGAAGGACCAACCTCAGATAAAAGAGGAAAAGCATATGCAGATATTGAGACCAGTTTTGGGAGTCTTAGAAGGAACGAGGAATCTGGAGGAATTGGAGAGAATGGTTTTTCCTTCTGCCAGAAAAATGATCAGGATGGAAGCTATGGATCCTTTACCTCAGTCGGAGCAATGGGCTACTTGGTACCTGCAACTTTTGATCCGGCAACGCTAACCGAAATGGATGACATTATAAAATCCATAAAAACGCTTTGATGATAGAACAAGAAATATTACCAAAACCACAAACCGATTTACCGCTTCCTGAGAAGGAAATTTCGGCAAATATCGAAAATAAAACTTTGCAAGGCGACGTCTTGCAAAACAAATGGATCAAACTTGGAATCATCGCAGTTGTTTTACTAATTGCTTTAGGCGGCGCATATTTTCTCGGCAAAAATTCAGCAATTACAAATCCAACCCCAATCCAACCTTCAATTTCCCCATCTCAATCTGCTGTAAGTGACGATAACCCACCAACCCCAACCCTTGATCCAAAGTATGCCAATTTTAAATTGTATTCTGGCAATCCGTCTGATCTTTATAATTGCGATAATATTAAGAATTTGCCTTATCAGCAAATAAGAACAAGAGACAATGAATTTGCCGGATGGATAGGCTATCTTAATCTGCAAGGAAATCTAGTAAGCAGAAATAAAGTATTATCGGTTGGAGGCCCTAATACTAAAGTTGTTTATTTAGAAATTTCCCCACAACAAACCGGAGTAAATAAAATATTTTTCGAGGATTGGATTCAATCAGCAAAAGACGAATGGGCTGGAGGATTAACAGAAAACGGAAATCTACTAGCCAAACTTGGGGAGTTTTCCGATCCAAAATCTGGAGAACCAAGCACTGTTTTGACATCAACTGCTGAGCTATCAACTAATTTTCAGAATGTTTTAAATGCTAACCTTGATAAAGAAATTCAGGTAAATTTAAGACTTTATATAACTATTCCCTCTGGAGGATCTGGGGCTCCTACTGGCTATACTGGAGCTTGCAAGATTGAAGCCCAATGAATAAATTAATTATGGAAAACCAAAAAGATTTACCAAAACCAGAACTAGATTTACCTCTTCCTGAAAAAGAAATACCTGCAAAAACAGGTGCTAAATTTTCTATTTTAAAATCTAAATTTTTCATTGGTTTTGTAGCACTTTCTTTTTTAATCGCATTTACCGTTGGTGGTTGCATTCTAGGCAGAGATTCAGTCCTTAAAGTATTAAATCCAACAAATCCTACAGTTCCCCCCGCAGATCCGGTAATATCTATGAAGACTTACGAAGGAAAAACATTTAATATCAGCTACCCTGTTTACTGGACAGTTGAAGAAAAACACTGGCTAAGCAATCGTGAAGTGGATGATCCAAATGAAATAAATACCGCAATATTTAAAGGGGATGAGGGTGAAATTATTATTCAGTGGGGGCCCATGGGATTTGGCGGAGGATGCGATGAAAAAGATCAAAAAGAACTTAAAATAAAAAATGAAACCATTAAAATTTGTAATAGCATTGATGAAAACGGAAATGAATTCTGGTCACAAATTTCCAATTCCGCCAAAGACGATGAATTACTAACGGGTGCATGGGCTACTTCATATAAACCAGCAGATCAAAATAGTAAGATAATTATAAAAATACTATCTACCTTAGAGTTTAAAGATACATCTGTCTCCTGCACACCAAGACCTTCATGTTTTGATTCAATCCCAAGATGCATGATGCCCGAAACTGCCGATATGTGTCCTCCATCTGTTACGCCCTCTCAAACAGAAAGTACGGATAGAAAAATATTTTGCACACAGGAAGCAAAACAATGTTCTGACGGAAGTTATGTAGGGAGAACCGGACCTAAATGCGAATTTACGGCCTGTCCTACTCGGTAGCGGGTTTTTCCTCTGATTTTCCTCCGATTTGTTTTATGTCTTCAATCTTCCAGGCTGCAAAATCACATTTTGGGTAACTACTGCAACCATATAATTTGCGACCTTTCTTTGTCTTTTTGATCAATAGTAAAGACAACGGTATCGGTATCATTGTTTAGTATTAATTGTTCAAAATCTGTTCTTTTAATAGCTCCACAAGGCCACCATCGTGGAAGGTCTTCTTTTACGGCGAGAGGGTTTTGTTTAAAGAAAATAGCATAATCTTTTTTAATAAAGTCTCTCATCACTAGGACTCTAGTAAGATCATAGGGGTTATATTCGTTCTTTTGAACATTTATATTATCCTATTGACGGGAAAGGGAAAATAAAATCATG
>CAYWPH010000037.1:0-5602 GCA_964460145.1 uncultured Gammaproteobacteria bacterium
GGCAAAAGGAAACCTCCATTATAATTAGGTATCCACCATGGAATAAAAAAGTAAATGATAAAAATTAAGCCTGATAACAGGGAAAATGCAAGGTAGAGAGTAAAAATTGCTAAATAATCAAAACGGGTTTTTCTCCCTACTTCATTACAGCACTTTTTATATTCTCTGTAAATAAAAAAGAGTATAACGGCTATTATTAAGGCTGGGAGAAAGAACTTTTTTTCTACCCCTATGTGGTGAAAAGCCAGCAAATAACCCGAGCTTATTAATACAGCAAGTAAAGCACCGCAGCAGATAAGATGGGTGCTAAAGAATGTAACTACAGGTAACCAAATATTTTTCATATATTTAATTTACTTTCCATTCAAAAACTCGATCTTGATTATCAATTTTTGAAATTGTTAATGTTACAGATAACGCTTCTTGCAAAAGCTTGGAAAATGTCAGCGTACCCGATATATGATGTCCGCCTTTTTCTCCTGTCCATGATATCGGGCTATACACATTGCCTTTGTTATCTGTAAGTTTAGAGATAGCCAAAAGATCATAGTCAAGATCACCGGAGTGGGTGGTAAGCGAAACAGTAAAAGAAGCATTATCTTTAGCCGATAGTGAAAGCACAGTAGCTTCCACAACCACTGATCCTTTTTCCTTTGTTTGCGCCTTACTGACAGTATTGGTATTGGATTTATTTAGAGAAGGAGTTAGTCCAAAAGACCTTAAACCAACTACAAGGATAATAACTATTCCCAACATTAAAACTAGAACTAAAAATAAAACTAATTTATTTTTCATATGTTTTTGAAAATCTGTAAACTTTATTTGCCATATACAAAATCCCTACAAAGTTAAATGTTAATCCTACCCAAAAAAGTTGTATTTGATATTGAGAGATAATAGTAATAATGCCAACTGTTCCTAAGATTGGCAAAATGTTAACAAGATAATGAGCACAACAGGAAATCATGGCTGCAGTGGATGTAGTTGCCGATAAAGTAACGACATTTGGGGAAACTCTTTGTTGGTTAATAATATTTTTAAGATACGAATATAACCCAATTTGAATTCCAAACCCAAAACTAAGCAAGCCAATATAGTACCAATATTTAGAAAGCTGCTCAAGCATAAAATCCCATCCGCTCACAAAAGAAACAACAATCACATAAACTCCAAGCAGTATTAAAACTGCAATGCTTGCATTTCTGATTGATTTTAAAACATTATCTTTCATGGTGTCCTGCATTTTTTTGTTCATGTCCTCCATGTCCTACATGCATAAAAAGATGCAATAAAATAAACAAACCGAGTAATAGATATTGGCTACTTCCGAATAAATGTAACCTATGCTCAAATAAAAGATAAAGCCCAATAATAACGAGTGATCCTATGAGCATGAATTTAGTTTTGGTATTCATAATGATCCTTTATTATTGGAACCCCAAAGAATGCCTATCAAATTGCTTGATCAAAAATCCCAAGACTTACTTGGCCCACTTGTTATAAAGCGTTGCTCCAGCGTATATTGTTACCCAAACTAAAATAGATAATGTTGCTGCTCCAAATATAAACGTTCCAATGTTCATCGGAGCTACACTTCTTACACTTTCCGTGCTAAATGTATGAAACCAGCTATTTGCAATATTGAAAAGAAAATCAGGCGCAATGAGCGATATAACCCTACATACAACATAAATTCCCAGCGCTACTACCGTAGACGCATTTGCCAATACTATTGGTTTTGCCATATTTCTCACCTCCTTTATTTATTATTCTAACTTATCAAGCTCTATCTTTAATTCATCATTTCTGATCCCCATTTGAGGATCATCGTAAGTAAAGCGGACAACACCTTCTCTATCTAAAATAAGATAAGTATGTCCTGGAAACTGACCTTTATGCATGGATGAAGATAGAGACAATACGCCATAGTCATTAGATACTTTACGATCACTATCAAAAAGAACTATTGCACGGGATAGTTCAGGCATTTTCTCAACAGCCTGTTTCCACTCCTCTTTCCTATCAACAGCAATGCTAAGAGTTATTGTATCGCTATTATTAAATGTCTTATCTTTTACAAATGCTGCCATTTGATTCCAACAAGAGGGATAGCACATAAGCCCCTCTGTAAAGAAAATAACAACTTTTTTTCCTCTCAATTGCTTTAAACTCACTTGCCCCCGGTCATAACTTTCGAGTGTAAAATCCGGTGCCTGGCTACCTATAAGCGACTGGAATTTCTTATCATTTGCCACTTCAGGCTCGTGATGTCCGCTCATATCAGACGATTGTAGCTTGGGCTCGGTTTCAGCAGGTTTATTCTCACCGGGAGATGTAAATACCACTATTAATAAAACTATTGCTGATACTATTCCAATTACTATAAGAATTTGCTTATTCACGTCTATCACCTTCTTTCTGCTTTGCATTTTTTATATTTTTTAATTGTCCAAGTGCAACTTTAGTAAGTATTAGAAATATACTCACAAAAATTAAAGCCCAGAGCGGTTCGGGAAGAACTTTTGTATATATACTTATAAATTGAATAAATTTCGTAAGATAAATATTTATGCTTACTTGATATGAAGCGTGAGATGTCAAACCATTAGTTCTTGCAAGTGTCAATATAATGATACCGAGAATCAAAAACATCGCCCCTGAAAAGAGATTGGAAAGTGTTAATCGGACTTGTTTTCCAAAAAGGCTATAACTTACACTTCTTCGGAAAGCAAAAAACTTTTTCGTAAACTTACCTCTATCCAAAACTGTGGCAAGAATAAAAAGAGGCACTACCATTCCCAACACATAAGAAAGTGTATACGCTCCTCCTAATAAAAATGACCCTGGTAATGCAGCAAGGGTCAACACTCCTGCAAGAACTGGAGCACAGCAAGTTGTAGCAACACCAGAAAAAATGCCAAGAGTAAATACCGACCCAACACTTGCTCGCTTTAACTCCGGATGAACACTAAAAGGAAGCGAAAATTGCTGGCCCAAAAGAAGAAATGTACCTAGAAAAATCAAAAAAACAGCGCCTATGGAAAAAATCAAACTATGATACGAGCTGAAAAATTGAGTAATAAACACTGCTCCCAAACCAATTGGTAAGAATACTGTAAGTAACCCTAGAAAATAAATAAAGGTCATCAAAAAAACCGTAGATCTTTGTTTAAAAATAGAAGCAAGATATGTCGGTAAAAGTATTGTTACGCAGCATGGAGCAAATAAAGCTGCAATTCCAGCTATGAAAGCTGCTATAAATGATGCACTAATAAGAAGTTCCATAGCAGTTATGCCCCGCAGCTTCCTCCCTTACTTTCAAAAAGTGGCCATTCTACTTTCCCAACTTTTTCACTTATTGCAGACGCACCCTCTGCGCTTGAAAAGTCTTTGGATAACAGTTTTTTGGCAGAGACCTTTGAATAATCTTCTCCATTTTTCTGTAAATACAAAGCCGTATCAAGATAAGTTTGGGGAAACCAATAGGTATTAAAAGCAAGAACTGTTTTGTAAATTTCATCCTCTGAAAAATTCTGGGAAACCATAAGCTCGATAAGCCCTAAAGCTGCCATTCCATGATTACAATCAGGAAATGCTGTTGAATTCCCGCAGCAGGGTCGATAAACATTTGACGCTATTTCTAAAACTTTCTTTTGTTGACTTTCGGAAAGTATTAGGTATTCATATTTTGAATAAATTTCCATTGGTTCCTTTGCTCCTATTGTCCAACCCCCTGTTGAAGCAAAATTTGAAGCATCTCCGTTAGCCATCATTTCCCCCTCTTCCAAGATTTTATTTTTGTTGGCAAGACCCAAGCCCCATAACATATCTACCCAAAACTGCGAATTATTCTTGGTTAATTCAATTTGGTTTTGTCCATCATGAAAATATTTTTCAAGATTTTGAGGTAATTTATCACTTCCGGAAACTGCATTTATAAATTTTGCTTTATCAATTACCCCGTCTTTAACCATTTTTTCTCCTAAATCCCCCCATTTAATTTTAAAAATAAAACTATCCTTAATTACCTTATTTTGAAGATCTTTAAAGGCAATTTGCTGGTTTTTTTGTTTTGTAATTTGTTGATTTTGCAGGTCATTTTGGCTTTTTAGAACCAATAATTTGTTCAGTAAAACAAGTGAAAGGAAAAAGGCAGTCGCCACAAGAATACCTAATATAAAGTTAAGGCTGAAAATCTTTAGTCTGTATTTTTTAAATTTTCTCTTTAGTTTCACTTAAATATTTCTCCTTTAGGAAAAACTTTCATATATTTATGGATTTTTCTTAAAGACCTGCATTATTTCATGGATTGCTTCTTTTTTTCTGCCTTTAGCTATTGAGTCGGCAACGCAAGTATTTAAATGGTTCTCCAAAAGCACATTATCGGTTTCTTTAATAGCTGCTTGAACAGCTTGGGATTGATGAAGGACGTCTATGCAATACTCATTGTCTTCAATCATTTTAATTACTTTATCTAAATGTCCTTTAGCAATCTTTAATCTATGGATTGTTCTTTCTTTGGTATCTTTTGGTCGGTACATATATCCCCCTATAGGGGATATGTTAAAGGAAATAATTTTTCCTGTCAAGAGTTAAAATTAAGAAACTAGATTTTGGGGAGTATTGTCAATGTAACTTTCTATATTTGCAACTGTTACCTCTATAATCTCCTGTAAAGCCTCAATGCTATTAAAGGCATTATGCGGAGTGATTAGCACATCCCCTCTTGTTAGTAAAACATGATTAAGCAGTTGTGTTTTTAAATCACACTTTTTAAGAAATTCCGTTGTCAGAAGTTCCCTTTCTTCCCTTAAATCGCACTCCTCTTCTAAAACATCAAGCCCAGCTGCTGATAATATCCCTCGCTCTAACCCCTCAACTATTGCCTGTGTTTCAATTAAAGCTCCTCTTGCTGTGTTAATAAGAACTGCTCCTTTTTTAATCGTGACAATATTTTGCATATTTATAATATGCTCTGTCTCTTTATTATGGGGAAGATGAAGTGAAATAACATCTGAATTAACTAAAAGATCGTTAAGATCTACATATCTAACTCCTTTTGCAGTTAGTTCTGGATCTTGACTGTGGCTAAATGCCAAAACCTTCATACCAAACGAAAGCGCAATCTCGCAAACATTTCTGCCAATATTGCCCGTTCCCATTACTCCTATGGTTTTACCAAATAAATCAAAACCATCCAGCTCTTCATTTCCAAATTCTCCTTTTTTAGCCCGCTCGCTTGATGGAATTATTTTTCGTGAGATGGAAAGCAAAAGTGCAAATGTATGTTCTGCAACTGTGTGTGCTCCATAAGTTGGGACATAAGCTATGGTTATCCCTTTTTGCCTGCAGTATCCTACATCTATATGGTCAAATCCCATTGAACGCGTTGCTATAAACTTAAGATTTGGAAGCTTATCAATTAAATCCTTTGTAATTTCGGAGTAAATAAAGACTGAGATTATCTGGGCATCAGTGTATTTTGAAACATTTGCATCAGTCAGCTTTTCTTTGCTAAAGACAATTTCATGATCTGAAATTGAACTTTTAACGTAATTTTCTTCCCAGGGTTCTAATTCAAAAAAAACTATTTTTTGCATCT
>CAYWPH010000038.1:0-5112 GCA_964460145.1 uncultured Gammaproteobacteria bacterium
TCATTTTCTTGAAGATTATTTTTTACCCATTGAGTCATGGGGCCTGGAATAATAACGCCCGCATAATCAAAAGCAATTACTTTAATCATTTTCTAAACTCCTCCATAAATACCATGATGCATAACTTCTTTTTGGTTTCCATTTTTGGGATAGTTTAAGAATTTTCTTTTCATCTACTAGATTATACAAGTTTTTGATTGCTCTTTTAAGACCAGCATCTCCAATTGAGAAAACGTCTTCTCTTTTTAGGGTAAAGATAAGTGTCATTTCCGCAGTCCACTTCCCTACCCCTTTTATTTTGGTTAATTCTTTTATAACTTCTTCATCAGACATTTTAATAATGTTTTCAATAATCAATTCACCTTGCTTAAATGCATTGGCAATATTTTTAACATAGTTTGCTTTTGCGAAACTTACTCCAGCACTTCGAAGTTTTTCAATATCAGCATCTAAGAGTTGCTTTATTGAAGGAAATTTATTGCCAAAAAGCGCTAGGAATCTACTATATATAGTATCGGCAGCCTTATTTGATAATTGCTGGGAAATTATTGATTCTACCAGCTCCTCAAGTAAGCGCTTACTTCTGTCTTCAAACTGATGAGGGCCGTATTTTTTGCAGAGTTTATTTAGAACTGGATCTTTAAACATTGAGATGATTATATCAAAGAAAGATTTCAGCTTTATTGAGATAGATATTTTGCTATACTCTCTTGTAATGATACCCATAGAAAGATTTGGATCGGGAAGAATAAAAGAGTATGAAGGATTAATCCAGACAAATTGGTGGGTTATAACGGGTGGTCCATCTACGGGTAAGACCACTCTTCTAGAAGAATTGGCAAGGAGAGGTTATAAAACAAAGCCTGAAGCGGCAAGAGTTTATATTGATGACGAAATAAATCATGGAATGTCTATTGGTCAAATAAGAGTTAGCGAATCAGGGTTTCAGGAGGTACTTATTTATATGAAAGAAGGAATTGAAGATGCAGCTTCTCCAAATGATCTAATTTTTTGGGATCGTGGTTTGCACGGGGATTCTATGGCATATTTTGCATTATCTTCAAGCGGTGATTCAATTCCGAGAGTGGCAAGAGAAACAGAAACATCAGACAGGCTATTGGAAGGAGATATTCGTACGGTTGTCACCCATAGCTATAGAGGCGTTTTTCTATTGGATAGATTACCTTATGTCAGAGATTACGCTAGAACAGAAGATGAAACTCAAGCTAACAGGGTGCATTCTCTAATTGGACAAATGTATGGCATTTTTGGATATCAACCCATAAGAGTTCCTGTCTTACCTGTTGTGGAAAGAGCACAATTTGTTGTTGATAGAGTTAGGGAGTTAGTTCCAACAGTTCCTAATTTATCGTCCCCTCAGCTTACGTTACAAATTTAATCGAATCTTTAAACATATTCGAGTGCTTTTGTAATTGTTTCATCAACTGTTAAATTAGTATTATCTATTTTATGATTTTGTACAAAAGTGATAGAAGATAATAAATCTCCATGACTAAGCATTTCTAAAAGTTCTTCTTCTGTTTTTACTTTCTGAAACTGTTTTCTGGAATCCTCTTTGACTCTTTCTAGAAGTGTTTCTTTATCGCAGTAAATTTGTACAAAAATTATTTCTCCGCCATTTGAGTTAACTTTTTCTAAAACCTGTTTTACAAAACCATCATCACTATCTTTTTCATAGACATAAGTAAAAACCATGCCTGAAATATTTTCTTTAGCAGCTTTTTCAAAAATGTCCAATCTAATTTTGTGTATCAGTTCCCAGAAAGCTTTTGTCCCATAATCAAATACCCCTTTTGCCAAATCGACTGTTAAGTGGTTATGAAAAAGTTTATATCCTGTTTTTTGGGCAATAGCTTTTGCAATGGTATATTTACCAGACGCTGGCGGGCCATATAGAAAAATTAATTTCATGAGGTAATTATACCAAAATAAGATGGATTAATTTAAACATCCAAGGTAGCTTTTCTTGCGTTTGATTGAATAAAGTGTTTTCTTGGTGGTACTTCGTCTCCCATAAGCATTGTGAAAGTAGCATCTGCAACTTCTACGTCCTCAATACCAACCTGTTTTAAGATCCTGTTTTGTGGATCCATTGTTGTTTCCCAAAGCTGTTGAGGGTTCATTTCTCCAAGACCTTTATAGCGCTGTATATTTATTACATTTTTTGTATTTATTTTTTGTATCTCTTTTACTAAGGTATCTTTTTCTTCATCGCTGTAGGCATATTTTGCGTCTTTTCCAGCAGTTATCTTATATAAAGGAGGCATTGCAATGTATAAAAATCCTTGTTTAATAACTTCCGGCATGTGTCTAAAGAAAAACGTCAAAATTAATGTTTCAATATGTTCTCCGTCAACGTCTGCATCTGTCATGATGATGATCCGATGATATCTTAGTTTTTCAAATTTAATTGTCTCCCCTATTCCCATTCCAAGGGCAATAATTAGGTTTTTAACTTCTTCATGTTCGATTATCTTATCAAGCCTTGCTCTTTCAGTGTTTAATATTTTTCCTTTTAATGGAAGTATTGCCTGGAACTTTCTGTCTCTTCCTCCCTTGGCACTATTATGAACAAAAACTCCTGAAGCTAATGCAAAATTATTAGTATTTGGTACTTCAATGTCGTATACGTCCATTTTTTCTTTTACTTTTTCAATTTTTATGATTTTGTGGTTGTATGTCAAGAATAATGGCTGAAAGTTTTCATTTCTTCTAACTTGAGAATGTGGTTTATAAAATGGCATTAGGGAATCCGTAGTTTTTAAAGCCTTAGCTTCTTTGTACTGTCCGTTTCTCAACATGAATTTATGATCAGGCGTGCAGATTATTTCTTCACCGTTATCCAAAGTCAGTTTTATAACCTTCGCATTCTGTTTGGTTCTTCTTGGATTTAATATTCTTTCAATACCTATACTGCCGTCATTTTTTACTGTGTAACAGTAATTCTTTTTACCTTCTATATTCTCTTTTACTAATTGTTTGAAACTAATATTTCTTCCATCAGTTAACGCTACCTTAGTATCTGCGGAAAAACACCCTCCTGCGCTATCTCCTTCCACAAGGAATATTTCAGAAATGCTTGGATCTTTTTCCTGACAATCAGCTAGTTTTCCAGGGAGAGTTGATCCTTCTAAGGCTCCTTTTCTAAGTATTGCTTCTTTTGCTGCTTTTGCAGCCAGTCTTGCTTTTGCAGCCAAGTATACTTTTTCCAGTATTCTTCTTCCATCCTGCGGGTTTTCTTCAAAGTATGTAGTAAGACCTTCTTTGACAATTGATTGTACTATCGGCTGAATTTCAGCGTTTCCAAGTTTTCCTTTTGTTTGTCCCTCAAACTGGATCCTATCCTGCGGCATTTTTATATAAACAACAGCAGTTAATCCCTCCCTTGTATCATCACCTGTTATTGAATCCTCTTCTTCTTTAAAACTTCCAATTTTCTTACCGTAATCATTAACAGCTCTAGTTAATGCCATTCGAAAACCGGTTAAGTGAGTTCCTCCGTTGACTGTATTAATAACGTTTACATAACTTTCTACGTTTTCCGCATAACTATCGTTATACTGAAGGGCTACTTCAACATTTACTTCCCCTTCCTGTTTTTCGATAAAGATAACATTATGGAGACCTTGTTTGTTTTCATTTAGTTTTGAAATTAAAGAAGTGATTCCTCCTTCGAAATAGTAGTTTACTTCCTGCTCTTTTCCTTTTCTGTGATCATAGAGATGGAAATATAGATTTGGGACTAAATACGCTCTTTCCCTGATTGCTTTTTTAATAGTGTCAAAATCAAATTCAACTGTTGAGAAAATTTGCTTATCTGGTAAAAAGGTAATTAAAGTTCCCGAGTCTCTTCCGTGGATAAAATCATGATCTAAGCGGGATTTTGTAACAGTTTCCAGATTGCTTTTAACCTTTCCTCTTGAATATTCCTGGGTATATACTTTTCCGTCTCTTTTAACTTCAACCCACATCCACTCAGAAAGTGCATTTACAACAGATGCTCCTACTCCGTGTAATCCTCCGGATATTTTATATGCGCTTCCACCGAACTTTCCTCCTGCATGAAGTTTTGTCATGACAATTTCTAAAGCGCTTTTTTTGTAATGGGGCATAATATCAATCGGAATTCCTCTTCCGTCATCTGCAACTGTTGCGCTTGTGTCATCGTTTAAAACAATCCAGACATTTTTTGCAAAACCGGCTAGAGCCTCATCAACGCTGTTATCGATAACTTCTCTTAAAGATTCATGAAGACCGATTACGTCGGTACTACCAATGTACATTCCCGGTCTTTTCCTAACCGGTTCGAGCCCTTCTAGGACTTGGATTTGTGCTGCTGAATAATCGTTTTTTGGGGTTGAACTTTTAGCCATTTATAATACCAGTTTAGCAAAGTTGGACGTTAATTTCCAGTAGTCAAAAACCAAATTTTCCAGGGTTTAAATCTCTTCGAGGCCGTATCTTTCTCTAATTGAATTAATAAGAGTTCTGGTTTCTTCTTCCGTCATTGGTTTAATACCCAATTTTTTAAAAAATAGTTTTAGTTTTTCTTTAGCTACTGGAATTTTTGTTTTCGTATTTACAACAATTTCTGCTTCTATATGATATTTCCAGTTTGTTTCGTGTTTTAAGGAAACTATTATTTCGTCCAAAACATAATTTATACGCTTTTGAATACTTGATATATGTTTTTTAAATCCAAGCGCTGTTATAAGCTTTACAGCTTTTTCAACGTCTTTTGGATTTATGGGTAATTCAGTTTCGTCAACCTGCTGTTGGTATTCTGCCCCTTTTTTAACAGTTATTTTAGCTTTATTTTTGGTTATTTGATTTTTTACTTTTATATTTAGTTTAGGTGTAAGAAAAGTATATGTTTTGGCGTTATCAACATCTCCTTTTGTAATATTATTAAAATATTTTAAAAGAGAGCTATATTTATTTTCCGAAATTAAAGCCCTTAATTCTACTTCGTATGTTTTCATTAAAGTATTATATCAAAGTAGCTTCCAAACCCAAATTTCCTGGGGTTGGTTTTTTAGATAATTTTTACATTTTTTAATCCTGAAGGCTAAAACATGGCAATCTATACGG
>CAYWPH010000039.1:0-4072 GCA_964460145.1 uncultured Gammaproteobacteria bacterium
CTTCACCAATTCCAAGCATGTGAGTAGGCTTATTTGGATCAATATTATCAGTTGTCCAGTCAATAATTTTATACATGCTTTCCTTTGTTTTATGTGCTCCGCCCAATGCAATTGCATCAAAATATTTATCGTTAAACTTTGCGCTTTTTATTCTTAAATCCTCAAATTCTCCTCCATGAGTTACACCATATAAAAGCTGATCTTTTTTCTTATGGGCTTTTAGGCTCCTACTCAACCAGTTTTCTGTTAAATTTAGTGACTTTTCTGTTTCTTCGTGATTGTATTTTGGAGATTCCAAATCATCAAAGGCAACAATTAAATCAGCTCCTAAATCTTCCTGAATTTGAATTGAAATTTCAGGAGATAAAAACTGTTTACTTCCATCTATATGAGATTGAAAAGTGACTCCTTCTTCCGTTATCTTATTAAGCCTTGGCCTTGGACTGCCTTCTTCTTCCCTAAGTAATTTTCCCACTCCGTGTTCAAGACCGATTCCCAAGGAAAATACCTGAAATCCTCCGCTATCAGTCATTGTCGGCCCATTCCAAGACATAAATTTAGATAGTCCTCCAAGTTTTTTTATTAACTTTTCCCCCGGTCTTAAATGCAAATGATAAGTATTGGAAAGAACAATTTGCACTCCCATTTCTTTTAAATCCCTTGGGGAAACAGCCTTAACCGTAGCCTGAGTTCCAACTGGAATAAAAGAAGGTGTTTCAATATCTCCATGAGGTGTTTTAATAATACCTGCTCTTGCTTTGGTTTTTTTATCTTTTGAGGTAATATTGAAGCTAATTTGAGTCATTTTGTTTTAATAGGGCAACTTCTTTTTTAAACTGATCTCCTCGGTCTTTATAATTCTTAAACAGGTTAAAGCTTGCAGAGGCAGGAGACATTAGGCATATTTTCCCAGGGCTCGTCTCGGCAAAAGCAATTTTTACCGCCTGCTGCATAGTTGTTATTTCAAATTTCTCCGGAGGATTTTTAGTAGCTGCGCAAACTGCCTGCCAAATTTTTTCTCCTGTTACTGGAAATAAAATCAGATTCTTAACTCCTGAATCAGCAATTTCTACACCTAAATCCTTATAATCAAGACCTCTGTCAAAACCTCCAGTTATTAAAGTCTCTGTTTCTCCCAAAGCATCCAGTGCCTCAATTGTTGCCTGAGGAATAGTAGCTAAAGAGTCATTGAAAAATCGAACATTTTCTAACTCACGGACAAATTCTAAACGGTGTTCTAAGCCTCTAAAACTTCTCAAAACATGAGCTATATTTTCTTTAGATACTCCTGCCAGATACGCAACCATTACTGCCGCGCAAACATTTTCCAAATTATGCTTTCCAATAAGCTTAATTTCTTGTGTTTTAATAACTTCTAAATCTTTTCCATCTTTTCGGATTAAAACCGATTGATTTTTAACAAAACATCCCTCGTTACACTCCCTCTCTCTGCTGACTTGGAAAACTCGCGCACTTGTTTCAAAGTCTGATTCGTTACTTGCCAGATAATCTTTGTTAATTACAGCAAAATCCGATGAAGTTTGAAATCTTAAAATATTTCTTTTTGCGTTAATATAAGATTCTATTGTCAGATGATAATCTAAGTGCTCGGCCACAATCATAAGTAGTACTGCTATATGAGGACTTTGTTTTGCATCCTGCAACTGATAACTGGACATTTCTAATACTGTCCAAGACTGATCATTTAATGTATCCATAAAATCAAGTGGAGATTGTCCAATGTTTCCACCTAAATATACATCTAAGCCCTGTTTTTTGAGCATTTCAAAAATTAATGTTGAAGTAGTGCTTTTTCCTTTTGTTCCGGTAATTCCAATAACTCTTCCTTTCGTATTTGCTAAAAAAATATTTGTTGAAGTAGTATAGGGAATTGTCAAAACTGAAGATTTTACCCCAGGAGACTTAATTGCGATATCATATTTTTTTTCATCTTTAAGATAATTCACTGTATCTTGTTGGTCCACAATATCAATAACATTGTTAGGAAATTTTTTCTTTAAATACCTGAAAGCCGCTTGCCCCTCAATTCTCTTACCTACTATGAGTATTCTTTTATTTTTTAATTCATCTAATTTCATAGTTTTTAAAAAAATTCTTTAAATTCGTCTGGAATATTTTCTGTTGAACCAATTGATAAAAGCTGGTTAAGTTGAAAAGGTTTTAAAAGTGATAAAATGTTTTTTTCAAAAAAGTCCATAAGAAAAGACCCATTAAACTCTTGCTTTTCTGAGGCTAAATACAGAGCATATTGCATTTCCTCAGGTGTTCCAACGCATTCAAATGGTTTTATTTTGGAAATCCCAAGAAGTTCTTTAAAAAGAGGGAGAAGATTGTTATCTTCAAACAAATTCTTGCCAAAGATTGAAATAAGTTTTTCTTTTGAAATAAATGCAGAAAGCATGGTAAAAACGAATAGGCATTTTGGACACTGTCTACACCATTTATTTTTCTCTTCATTATTAATCCTAAAGTTTCTATTGCAACTTGAGAAAAAATTAAAATATTCTGGATACCTTGCAAAAATTTCTGTTATTTTAATTTCTTTAAGAGGCCTAAGAAGAGAAAAATAAACCAAATCAGCACTAATAAAAGAGCTAACATAATCTCTAAATAAGTTTTCAAACTCTAAAGATTTACTCCATTGATGATTAATTACTTCTCCCAAATACTCTACGTTTCCATAATTTGCACTTTCTTCATTTGAAACGATTATAAAACGATAGTTGTACAATGCTGCCGCAAGTAAGCCCAGAAAAGCATAATAAGCGGAAACGGGAACATGACCATTGTATACATTTTTAGTCTTATTTAGTTCAAAAATAACAGGATCTAGTTCGTGCCTAAAATTAATTGAATTTGCATTCATTATCTTTATTACATCACTTCTAATCATATGCTCATTAACCACAAAGGCATCAAAATTCTTATCATGCTTTCTTAATAACTCCCCTGATACAATAGAATCTTTTCCCCCACCAATACCTACTAAAGAACGGTCTTCTCTTGGAAAATTTATTGGAGAAATTTCTTTCCCATCATCAAACGGAAAATTAATTAAATCTCTAAAATCAATTTTATTTTTGTAATAAAATTCACCAAGACCCTTTGTGTACACAATATTCCAAAATTCAGCCTGTTTTTTGGTTAAGGAAAATGGCTTAATTTCGATTATAGGAGGACAATAAAGCTTCCAATAGCTCATGCCCAAAACAATTAAAAGATTATTTAGTAAAGATTTAAGTAACTCTTCTGGAATGTGAGAGCTTGATGGAGCAAACAAAATCTTATCTGTAAAATCTTGAGTTTCATTACCAGATTTGATTGAATAATGAAATAGGACTTCCCCTTTTACCAAATCCGCATCGTAACCAACAAAAACAAACTTTTTTAACTCACTCATGTGCGTATTATAGAAGATTTTAAGGTAATTTACGAATAAACAGATTTATATCTAAATTAATTTAAACTAGTGGTTTTCTGTATAAACATCTGGAACTACTGTAAGACGCCTTCTAGGTCTTGTTTTACTAGGTTGCATAGGTTGTTCTATAGGAGGTTCTCCGAAGAATAAATGTCTTATATCCAAACCAACAACTTGTCTTACCCGAAGAGGTTTTGATCTTTTTCCTCCTTCTAAAACAGTCAATCTAGGTCTTGCTGCTTCTAAGCTCATATCCTATATTATATCAAAAAGGTCAATTGTGAATTATAGTAGCAGGAGTGGGGATCGAACCCACCGCTGGGCGCTTATGAAACGCCCCGGGACACCAGTCCACTTCCTGCCTCGAAACTATTTTACCATCTGCTTCAAATTAAGGCAAATTCGTGCTATAATGTGTTATACGCGCGGGGTAGTGTACAGTGCACATGAGGCTTAATAAAATGGGCCATTTTGATAGTAATAATGAGAAGAGTATTTAGCTATATCGGTGAATTCCTATATACACAATAGGGGAATACCGAGGGAAGTCCCGCTCAGCGGGATCCCGTAGAGACTACACGCTGAACACCCTAAGGTTTGTCTAAGGGTGAAGAAAGAGGCCGATACTCC
>CAYWPH010000040.1:0-4005 GCA_964460145.1 uncultured Gammaproteobacteria bacterium
TGCAATAGGATTTTCTATAGACGTTTGAATAAGTCTTCGAAGCGGTCTTGCTCCAAAATCGTTATTAAAACCCTCATTTGCAATTTTTTTAATAATTTTATCATCAAAAGTGACATTTATATCTTTTTGTTTAAGATTTGCAGTAAATTCAGAAAGAAGTATTTCTACAATCTCTTGAATTTGAGCTGAATCCAATGGTTTAAAGACAATAATTGCGTCAAACCTGTTTAAAAGTTCAGGTTTAAATATTCCTTTGGTTTGTAAATATTCTAAAAGCTGGCTGTAAAAAGATCCATCAACCTTTACTCCTTTTGAAATTTGTTCTCTTATATACTCTGAAGCAGCGTTTGAAGTTGCAATAATAATTGAATTTATAAAATTAACTGTTTTTCCCTTATTATCTGTAAGCCTTCCGTCATCAAATACCTGTAAGAATAAATCCAGGATTTTTAGATCTGCTTTTTCAAATTCATCAAGTAAGATTAGGCTATATGGATTATCATAAACTGCTTCCGTTAATTGTCCTTTTTCATCCCCAAGCCCTGGTGGTGCTCCAAGCAGTCTTTTTTCTCCGTCAGCTCCGTTAAATTCACTCATGTCAAACCTCATCATTTTTGTACTGCCTCCAAAGTAAACTTGAGATAGTGCTTTTGCAGTTTCTGTTTTACCAACTCCTGTTGGACCAAGGAATAAAAATGAGATTGGTTTTTGAGAAGTTTTAAGACCCACCCTTACTCTTCTAATAGCTTCCGCAATTGCAGATACAGCCTCATTTTGGCCGATTACTCTTTTGTGCATTTCGTTTTCAAGATTTAGAAGTAGATTTTTTTCTACGGGTTTTGGCTCTCCTACGTTTACGTTAATTTTTTTCTTAATTTGTGCCTCAATATCCTGTTCTTCAACATATTTTTTGCCGCTCAAAGATACCGCATTTGCTGTTTCTTCAAGTAAAATTACAGCACTCCCTGGGAGTACTTTTTCTTTAACATATGAGTTGGCAAAACTAATAGCAGATAAAATTGCTTTATAGGTCAGAATTGTTTTTGTTTTTTCTTCTATAAACGACGCTTTTTTGAACAATACTTCTAAAACTTTTGCTCTATCCAGGTTTTCAAATTTAATTACTGAAAAGTTTTCTAAAAATGAAGGATTTCCCTCTACAAATTTTTTATACGCTGCAGTTGTTACTGTTCCAACTATTCTTATTGAGCCATTTTTAACATATGGTATTAAAGCACCGGAGATATTTAGATTAAAACTTGAATTTCCTAAAATGTTATCAATATTTGGAATATAGATAACTATATTTCCGCTATGGGAAACTTCTGCAATGATATTATCAAGTCTTTGCTCAAGCTCTCCCTGGGTTTGAGCTCCAGCCATAAAAGCATCTACCATTAATTGATATATTCTTTGATGGAAAAGGTTTCCAGTTAGAATTCCCATAAAGCTTTCTCTTGCTAAATGCTCTACAACTGCTGTTTTTCCACTGCCTGATTCACCAACTAATATAGTGCTTTTGTCCGCATATAAGCTTTCCAGCAACTGATTATATTCGTTAATTCTTCCTATAGCGTTTCTTTTCTTGTTTACAAAATCAGAAGTTAAATCAAGCATGTATTTTTTTGTTTCAATGGTCCAGCCGTAAACCCAATTTTCAGCAATACCCTCTCCCCAGAAAGTATGTATTCTTTTTGGATTTTCCTCTTTTTTATATCTATTTCTTGCCCAAATTAAAATTGCTTCTAAATCCTCTGGTTTTAATTTTTTGGAAAACAAAAGTTTTGTATGAGCTTCAGAAAGCAAAAGATGAGACGCTATTAAATCCATTGTTGTAACAAATTTTCCACCAACTTGTTTTGCCACCAAAAATGCTTCTTTAGCTAACTCTATCTTATCCATATCTACAAGTTTTAGATCCTTTTGGGCTATATCTGCTTTGTCAAGAATAAATTTAACCTGAGGTTTTTTTAGAAGATTTCTTAAAAAACTTTTTGTATTAGAAGATGTTACAAAAATACTTAAAGCTTGCAAGGTAAAAGAATCTAGGGGATCTGATTGATTCTTTGAAGCCTCAATTTTTGGAACCAGCTTTTCAACTTTGAATTTAAAAAATATCTCAAATATTAGAAAAATAGAAAGAAGAGCTATCATAAAGTTTGGATAAAATTTATCTGTTAATGAAAAAATGGAAAGAGGAATAAGGGCAAGTATTAAGATTGTTCTTAATACCTTAAATAGTAAGTTATTGTAATAGTAATATAATTTTGCGTAAAACTTCATAATTTAATAAAAAATAAATAAACAATAAGAATTGGAAATGCCAAAAACCAGACAAATAATATAGCCTCGCTTATAACAAGAAAGAATAAAATTACTAAATCAGCAATGATAAAAAGGGATTTAAATGCAATTCCCATAAATATGGAAAAACCAACCAAACCTTCCCTGTACTCATTTTTCCAGGGTCTAAAAAATGTTTTAATCATTAGGGGAAGAGAGAAAAGAGTAAGGAATTGCTTGTTAATATTGGTAAGAAAATAGAAAAGAGAAACAGGAGCTTCTAAGTACCAGAATTTAACAATATCTATGGGCAGTCTCCACATATTCTTAGTATAGGAGATTTAGAGGACAAATTACAAACTAAAAATAACTAAATCTATTTTCCTGTAAGCCTTGCGTAGATTATTACTAGAAGTCCAGCCCCTAGAAGCGACAATCCTACTCCTTGAATTAGACCTACTTTTTCCTTAAATATAATAGATCCAAGTATTGTTGAAATTAGTATTGATCCACCAAACACAATTGGAACAACAACAGCAACTTTATTTAATGAATAACTTTTAGACAACGCTATACCAAAAAGAGCTATTAGAATTCCTCCTATTATTGCTGCAATTAATGCTAGTTTTTGATCTTGAATATTAACTTTGTTTAAAACAGGTATTACTACTAGTGCAGGAAGAATTGCTGAAACTATATTTACAATTGCTGCAACCAAAGTAGTGTTTAGTATGCGCGATGCAAAAGTAATGAAAATAATTGAAGCACTGTAAAAAATAGTGGCCAAAAAGATATATAACATTTAGATAATTATATACTAAAACCAGCCGGATTTTTTCTTACCTTCTTCAAATTCTCTCAAAAGCTCTTTTTGATATCCTGTTAGGGTTTTGGGGACTGTAACTTTTATTCTTACATAGTGATCTCCATGACCTGATCCTCGTAACATTTTTACTCCTTTACCTCTTAGTCTAATTAAAGTGTCAGATTGAGTACCTTGAGGAATCTTTATTTTTACATTTCCCTGTACAGTTTCAACTTCTAATTCATCTCCAAGTGCTGCTTTTGGAAATGAAATTTCTTCTTCAGTTACTATATCGTATCCTTGTCTTCTAAATTTTCTGTGTGGCTCAACTTCAATTATTACTTCTGAATCTCCAAATCTAATTCTTGATCCACTGTCTACCCCTGCTGGGATTTTAATCGTTTGGGTTTCTCCACCTAAATTTACTCTTTTAGTCGTACCATTTATAGCTTCCATAAATGAGATTGAAAGAGCATAGGTTGTTCTTCTTTGTGCTCTTGCAAAAGGATTTCCTCCTCCAAAGAATTGTTCAAAAATCTCAAATGGATCTGAAAACCCTCCAAAGTCAAAACCCCCTTGGTTACCGCCGGTTGTATATGTATAAGTAAAAGGTCCGCCTTGACCTTGGAATCCTCCTCCAAATGGACCTCCTGCTCCCGGACCACCTTGCTGAAAAGCTGCTTCACCAAATTGATCGTAGGTTTGTCTTTTCCCTGAATCTGATAAAACTTCGTAAGCTTTAGTTACTTCTTTAAATTTTCCTTCAGATTCTTTCCCTTTATTTCTATCAGGATGATATTGCAAAGCAAGCTTTCTGTATGCTTTCTTAATTTCATCAGCACTTGCAGTTTTTGAAACACCTAATGTTGCATAATAATCTTTCTCCATAACCGCTATTTTACGATAAAAGCGCGTTT
>CAYWPH010000041.1:0-3902 GCA_964460145.1 uncultured Gammaproteobacteria bacterium
CTACTTGAACATGAGGGTCTGTAAAAATTACTGCTGTATCATAAGCACTAGCTGAGCTATTTAAAACCCTTTGCATAAAAGCATTGGACTCTGCGATTGCAGTAGAGGGATAAACAACCTGTGCATTCTTATTCACTAGGAACTCAGAAATTACTACAGCGTCTTGATGATGTGAATCATTTGGATTTGCTTGCGCAATAATTCCATCCGCATCAACTATAACTCTAAGAGGATTATTCATCTTTACCCCAATTTTCACCCCACAAGTATTTGTCTAATTCTTTGGATCCGTCTTTGGGGCCAGAAAGATTATTGCGTTTACCTATCTGAGCTATCTTAAGCAATGCCTGAGCAGATACAGCTCTTTGTTGCTGAATAGCTACGATACCTTTTTCTAAAGCTTGTCTTATTACCTCAGCCTTGCTTTTATTTTGTGTCTTAGCGGTAAGGATTATTTTTTTCTCTAATTCTTCCGGAACATAAAGATAAGTTTTTAACATAACAAAATGTTAACATGTTGTACCATATGTTGTCAAGTATGAAAACAAATGTGGGTCGTGATAGAATCGAACTATCTGCCTCTTCTTTATCAGAGAAGCGTTCTACCAGTGAACTAACGACCCAAAATTATGCCGCCATTTGAGCCTGTGCCCTTCTGTTTTTGATGTAATCAGCTAGAAAAATGACATTTCCCCTTGGTTTTTGTCCCTCAAAGACAGCTCTTGCTCCAGAAACTTCCTTTTTCTTATTTACCCTGTTAATTATTAAAACCTGGCCTGCATCCAAAGCTGCAAGGTAAAGTGCTGGAACTACAAGGTGCGGCGCTACAAAAGCCGCAACTGTTGCAAAACCCAAAAACCCAGCAAGCGTTAACTTGTTAAGTTTTTTATATACCTCTAAAAGCCTGCTTCTTGGTTGTTGTCCCTCTTTCATAATTGCTTATTCTCATGTTTTAAATCTTGAGGCGCGAAGGGGACTCGAACCCCTGAATGACTGTTCTGCAAACAGCTGTGTTAGCCGCTTCACCACCGCGCCTTACATATGGTAGTATATCAAAATTTGAGCTTATTTTGAAGTTTATCTTACAGGCTCTTGATAGACCGGTGGAGCCTTATGAAGCCAAACAGTCCAAAAATATCCTTTTAAATACATCATTGTCGTTGACAGATAACCCTCTTTCCATCTTCTGCTTGAGGTATGAGCAAGCATTTTTGTATTAAATACAACTTTACCGTATTTTTTAATACGAAGGCCAATTTCTATATCAGGACTCATTTTATATTCGGTATTAATCCCTCCTGCTTTTTCCAAAGTTTCTCTTCTTAAGGCAAAATTAAAACCTGATAAATGCGGTTTTCCTATCAGAAAATTAAATTTTACAAAAAGGTAAAATCCAAGATAGCTAAGAATTCTTGTAAAAAAGCTTAAATTTCTTAAATCTGCCATCCCAGTTACAGCAACCACTTTTGGGTCTTCAAAGCTTTTAGCAATTTGAAAAAGCCAATCTGTGGCTACAATAGTATCCGAATCTGTTGCTGCAACAATATCTCCTTTTGCCTCTCTCATTCCTCGTTCAAGGGCAAAAACATAGCCTTGAGTCTTCTCAGAAATTACTCTTGCTCCAAAGCTTTTGGCAATTTCAGCTGATTTATCCGTAGAATTATTGTCAACAACAATTACCTCAAAGTCCTCTTTAGGAAAATCTTGAGAAAAAACAGACTTTAAGGATTTTGGAAGATACTCTTCTTCATTGTATGCCGTCATTACTACTGATATTCTCATAATAACTGTTTATATAAATTCTCAAACTTTTTTGCAATTTCTGCAAGAGAGAACTTTAAAGCCTGTATTCTTGCTTCCTTTGATATGCGAACCCTTAAATCCTCATCTTGTAGTATTTTTTGCAGTTTTTGAGCAAAAATTGTTTCTTTCTTTTCTACTATAAAACCACTTACTCCGTCTTCTATAAACTCAGCAAAAACCTTATCGTTTACAGTTAAAACAGTCAGTCCCGATGATAATGCTTCCAAGATGACTAACCCTTGGGTTTCAGTCGTCGAAGAGAAAACAAAAACATCAGCACTATTGTATACATCAGCCAATTTATTGTGTTCCACAAAACCAGTTAATAATATTTTACTTTGAAGACCTAATTTGTTAATTAGTTTTTCCAGGGTTTCCCGCTCAGGACCATCGCCGACAATTACAAAATAAACATTTTCCTCGTTTAATTTTGAAAATGCTTGGATTAAAAAGTCGACTGATTTTTCTTTAGCAAGTCTCCCAACATACAAAATGATTTTGTCATCTTGAGTCAAATTTAATTTTTTTCTTAAAAAATCACTTTTTATGGGTTTAAATTTTTTGGTGTCTACCCCATTTGGTATAACCGCTATTGGTTTTTTTACACCAAATTCAATTAATTCTTCTTTAACATACTGGGCAGGAGCAATAACATAATCGCAAACATTGCAATATAACTCTACCACCTTCTCTACTGCTTTTGGCTTTAAAACTTTTCCGCCTAAAAAATAATGAGTATATTGGTTTAGTCTTGTATTATAGGTAAAAACATAAGGTTTTTTCTTGAGTTTTGCAAGCGCAAGCCCAAGTGAAGGCACACTTCCTCCTGAAAATCCATGAATAATATCAAAATCTATTTTAAAGACCTTCTGGAAAATTTTATCAGGAAACATATATGAAAGACGAAGTTCCGGGTTTTTGTATAATCTAAAAGATTTTAATCTAAATACTTTTGGATCTTTGTCTTTATACTTAGGATATTTTGGAGCAACTATATATACATTGTGACCTAAAGCTCTTAATGAATCCTTTAATTCTTCAACTGTTGTCGCTACTCCGTTTATCTGCGGATAATAACCATCTGTGAAAAGACCTATTTTCATACTTAGTGTATTATACCAAAGAATTGATGCCAACAAAAAAAGCACCTTCATTGGTGCTTTTTTTGATATCGGTGTCTGGATTATCAACCAGAAAGTGGTAGGAAAAACAAGTAGTGTTATTTTACAAGCGCTACTTACGCTTGGGTGTATTGTACTATTCATTAGCAGTAAATGACAAAAGTCATTTTTGCTAACTTGCCGTACCTTCTCTCTTTCCCTTTTTTACCTTAAAAGGTAAAAAATTTTAGAAAGGAGGTGATCCATCCCCACCTTCGGGTAGGGATACCTTGTTACGACTTAAGCTTCATCGCCGATCTCTATCTCCACCCCTAAAAAGGGATGTTCGATAGCTACCGACTTTGCTGCCTTGACGGGCGGTGATTGCAGTTAGAACTATTCTGCTCCCCACTGGACGTGCGGGTTTCCCGCATCCAGCGAGTCTCTTATAAAATCCTCTTTGAGAGATTTAATTGTCTCAATTCCATCGATTGTTAAATGTTGTTTTTGAAGTATAAGCTTAGCTACCTTTTTAAAAAGAGCAAAACTATGCTTCTTTTTTGCCTGAAGAGGATATTTTTGGAAAAATGGGATAACTTTTGTAGATATATCTTTTATGTTAGAAACCTTATATTTATAATGAGGTCTCCATTTTTTATATCTTTCATAATTGAGGTAATAAATATTACCGCAATCCAAAGTTTCCTTAACTCTTTCCAAAATTTCCTTATCATCTTCTCTTAATTCTATTTCGAAAAGAAGCCTTACTTCAAGCTTGCGATTATTTTTGTGCTTATTAAATGAAACACAAAAACAACCTTCGCCATCTACTAAACCGACTAGATAATGAGGATTTAATTTTGAGTTCATCCCTTCCTTTAATATTATACTACTAAAGTACTATGGACTCAGCTGACTTCCTATAGCCTATTATTGTGCTGATGCATATAGGATCTCCTTGGGTCACGTAGAAAACAATTTCAAACATCCTAAAAAGCT